>JAVSLW010000001.1 GCA_039666455.1 Methanobacterium sp.
GCAACTGCATCTGCAGCACCTACTTCATGGAAATGTACCTTATCAAGGGTTGTGCCGTGAACCTTAGCTTCAGCCTCTGCAAGAGTTTTAAATACTTTTTTAGAAAATTTAATGACATTTTCATTAATTTTTTCATAATCAATTTTTTCAAGTCTTTCAAGCAGTGCCCTGTATCCAATTGCCCCTTCATCACAGGATTTAACATTTGCATATGATGCCAGAATGCCTGATTTTTTAACCTTATTTATTTTTACACTTATATCTCCAAAATAGGAGGCATAATACTCCATTATATCAACAGCGCCTTCTTTGTTTGCTCCAATATCTAAAAGTGCCCCTAAAACCATGTTTCCTGAAATTCCCGAGTTTTGTGGGTCTAAAATTACGGCCATTATATCACTGAATCTTTAAATCACTTTAAAATCCCTTTATTTATTAATTGTAAATCTTAGTTATATATTTATTTTGATACATCAGATTAAATTATATTTAAAAATTTAAATTTTCCTTTGACTTTTATTTCTTATGACTAATTAAACCATGTTTAACTTGCATTGTTGTTTTCAAATTGAAGATAAAAATAATAAAGTATTAATAATTTAAACATACATATTAAATTATAGAGTTTCTCAAATGATCAAACAAAAATAATTAAAGAAAATAATAATAAATACAGCTATATAAACGTTTTTACAGTGAATTTATGCCAATTGAATCTTTAAAAATCTAAATAGCAGTGAATTATATAATTCTTTTAAAAAAATTTAAGTTAGGAGGTGGTAAATTGAATAAATTTGTAATAGATATATTACTGGTTGAAGATAATCCTGCAGATGCACGGCTTGTAAAAGAGGCTTTTAAATATTCTAAAATGAAAACAAAAATTTATGTGGCTACTGACGGCTTCGAGGCCATGAATTTTCTAAAAAATAAAGGTAAACATGTTGAAGCTTCAAAACCAGATATAATTTTGTTAGATCTTAATTTACCGCGTAAAGACGGGCGTGAAGTCTTAAAAGAAATTAAAGAAAACAATACATTAAAATCAATACCTGTGGTGATTTTAACAACCTCCAGTGCTGAAGAAGACATTATAAACACATACAGGAATAATGCAAACTGCTATATCCAAAAACCTGTTGATTTAGACCACTTTATAAGCGTGATACAATCCATCCAGGATTTCTGGCTCAACAAAGTAGAATTACCCAGCCAAATATGAGCTTTAAATCTAAACTAATCTGGCCCTATTTTAAATTAAGAAATTTTTCAATTTCTAATTTTATTTGAATACATTGAACTAAATTAAAAAGCACCGAAGATGTAATATTTAGTTACCTTCCCCAATAATTATTCTACGTACAGGAACTTCCAGTATGGTATATTTTTCCCCTTTAAGTGCTTTCTGAACTGATTTTACTATTCTGTCAGCTATTTTTTCATCCACAACACTGCAAATAAGGATTGCATCATCTGCATGGTGTCTAATCATCTCTATGGCTGATTCTGGATCCTCCCTAATGGAAAACCCTTTCCAATCCTGTGGAGACATTCCTTTATATTCCAGAATGTAAAAACCAGTGCTTCCCGCATCAGTTAGAGCATTCATTGCTTTTCCTAAATTTTCGATCAAAACAAAGACAGTAATATGAACTTTCATATAATCAACCTCTTATAATACATATATTTAATTTCATATAGTATAATACTGATGATAAACTGAAAAACTCCATTCTAAATAAATGTTCATTTCTAATGGTGATATAATGGATTCAAATATCTGCATCAAAGACGTCTCATTTTCCAGGAAAGATAATTATATTATTATTCAAAGAGAAAAAGGACTATTATCAATAAGTAATTCAGATAATAATGGTTTTAGTAACATTAAAACAATAATAATGCATTCAATTTCTGAAAATCCAGATGAATATATAAACAAACTTCTTGAAAATGAAAATCTGCCTGTTCCTTCGGCTATCGCATTAACCAGTGCAGATATCAAACACCACACCATTGAAACGCTGGACTATGTCACAGCCATAATATCTGCCCATAATTCATGTCTTTACGGCGCTGGAGAAACATGTGCTAAAAATAAAGAAAGTAATGCAGGATCCATAAATATCATATTACTGATAAACAGAAATTTAAATTATAAAACACTGATGAAAGCATATTCAAAAGCTTTAGAAGCTAAAGTATCAGCATTATGGGATTTAGATGTAAGGAGCAGTTCATGGGATCTTGCTGCCGGAAACAGTAATGACACGTTGATAGCTGCCTGCACTGGTGTGAGTAATGAAGAACTTGATGATGATGAGCTCCAGTATTTAGTTGGAAAGTGCGTAAGACATGCTTTAGGAAGTGCAATGCTAAAAAGTGGGTTTTCAAAGAATATTCTTGATTTTATTGAGGGTATTGACATAAAAATAGATGATCTCGTAGATGCGGGAATGGAACTCTGTGTTGGAGTTGAAGAAAGTGAAGAGCTCCGGGATAAATTACGCATACAGATATTAAAATCTCTGGAAGATTTGAATGTTGTATCGTTTATAATTGCAGGGATAAGATTAGAAGAAGACTACATGAAACACAGAGTGGAAGGAGTTAACATAGATGATGATCCAGCTTACCTTTATTCAGACGAAATCCTTGGAATGTCTATAGCCAATCAAATTGCCGGAACAAAAGCCATATTCAATTTTAAAAGGTATGATGAGGAAAAACCCGGGATCATAAGCAAACTTGGCCCTGTACTTGATGATGTGTTTGCAGGGCTTGTTGCAGGGTGCATGTCCAAGATTTTTGGTGATTAACATGAGCGATAAGAAAGTACTCTACACTAAACCTGAAAAAAAACATTCTTCCAATTTAAAGGGCATACCCAAACCTGGAGGGATAGCAGGCCTCATATCATTTTCCACAGTCTTACCCATAAACATTCACACCACAATTGAGGAAATGGCAACTTTTACATGGCTTTGGCCAATGATTGGGGGATTGATTGGAATATTTGTAGGAGCTGTGGGCTTTTTAACTTTAAATGTGCTCCACTTACCCTCACTGCTTTCAGCAGCTTTAGTGTACAGTTTTGCCATCTGGTTTACAGGTTTCCATCACCTTGACGGGTTAATGGATATGGGTGACGGATTGATGGCTCAGGGAGACTATCAAAAAAAGATCTCTGTTATGAAAGACATGGCGGTAGGCACTGGCGGCATTTCCCTGTTTTTTATAATCGCAATAACCACCTTTTCAGCAATCAACGCCATTCCTGCAGTTTTAATATTCTGGGTGCTCCTGACTTCAGAAATATCTGCAAAAATGAGTCTTTTATCATGTGCAACCTTTTCCATGCCACTATCCAGTGGAACCGGCAGACATTTCATTAACGCTATGAACGTGCCTTTATTGGCTGTTTCTTTTGTTATAGCTGGAATTACAGGTTTTTTTGTTTTGAACCTTCCAGGAGTTTTAGGAATAACTGGAGCACTGGTTGGAGGCTATCTGGTGGCTGAAATAGCTAAAAAGAACTTTAAATATGCTACAGGAGATATATTAGGTGCTTCAAATGAAATAGGACGTGCAATATCACTTATTATGATAATTATCAGTTTAATGTATTTATAAATTTAATTTAAGGAATGATAAAGTGGAAATAAATGTATTACGGCTTGACCATAGACACAAAAGAGATGCAAGAATCACCACCCATGTTTGTTTAGCTGCAAGAGCATTCGGCGCTTCTAAAGCTATTATAAGCGGTGATGAAGACCAGAAGCTTATGCAAAACGTTAAAGATGTAGCTGAACGTTGGGGAGGCGATTTCAAAGTTGATCACAGGAAAAATTCAGATAATTTCATTGATGAATGGAAAAATAAGGGCGGAGAAGTTGTTCACCTTACAATGTACGGCCTGCCGGTTCAGGAAGTTATAAATGAAATCAGAAATTCATCAAAAGACAAACTTATTGTGGTAGGGGGTACAAGAGTTCCAACAAAAGTTTATAAACAGGCAGACTGGAATGTTTCTGTTACAACCCAACCCCACTCCGAGGTTTCATCCCTTGCCGTGTTTTTGCACATGTTATTTGAGGGAAAAGAGCTTGATCTTGAGTTTAAAGGCGGAAAAATGAAGGTTATGCCCATGACAGAGGGTAAACAGGTTATAATAAACAACAATCCTGATAATGAATAACCGGACCTATATCTGGGCTATTTTATATTACTATTTAAAAAAACAGAATCAAATTTTTATAAATAAAAATATAGAAAGTTAATTATGCTAAAGATAGTTAAACATGCACTTGTTCAGGAAAATCTCACTAAAATAAGAGATAAAAATATAGACCGCATTCATTTTAGATCAGGGATTATCGAAATTGGAAGATTACTCGGATATGAATTTGCAAATACTCTAAAAAAAGAATCTGTAACTGTCCAGACCCCTCTTGGCGCTGCAAAAGGAATTAAAATTAAAGATATGGAAAATATTATGGTGGTAAGCGTTTTAAGAGCTGCAATTCCATTGGTTGAAGGAATATCCAAAGTATTCAAAGAAGCAGAGTACGGAGTTATCGGCGCCTGGAGAAGCGAAGAACCTCCATTTGATGCAAAAATGGAATATATTAAACTTCCAGATTTAGAAAATAAGATTGTAATAGTTGCAGATCCAATGCTTGCAACAGGCGGTACAATGAATTCCATTTTAAATGAAATTAAAAAAAGAGGGAAACCTGAAAGGCTCGTGATTTTTAATATTGTTTCTGCAAAGCCTGGAATAGAGAAAATATTTAAAAATCATGGCGAAGTTGAAATTTATACCTGTTCAGTTGATGAAAAACTCAATGAAGACGGGTACATCATCCCTGGCCTTGGAGATGTTGGAGATATATGTTTTGGTAGGCCCTGTTTGTAATGCATCTGGTTTCGAAAACACTAAATCTCACTAACATGCCTCCGATGATCCATCTCACCTAAGTAAGTTGATGTTGCATCATCAAGACATGAAACCACAGCAGGAGTAGCACGGGTCCATGTGACATTGAACTTAGAAGCTGCTTGATCAGCCACCATATCATGACACTTAATCATCAAGAGAGATGCCAAAAAAGTACCATAGGCTGCTTTCATAGGCCCTGCTGAGTATAAAGGTTTCTTATCCAGCCAGTACCGCAAAATTTATTATCTGTAACTTTGGTTGTAACCAGAGCAAAGCTTCTAACACCCTCATATCCTGCTTATCTATACTCAAAAGTTGCATTAGGGTCATAGGGATCACCTAAACAATGTCTATAACCACCATTTCGATACAAAGCTGTGCTCATTCTCTGGATAAGATTACCACCAAATTTTAAATCCCAAAAACACTCGATTGAATATTTTCAGTTATAAATCGTAGAATTATGAAAGTTGCAAACGATAAGCTACCCAAGAAGATCAAAGCTCTTTGAGACATTTTATTATTCATCCTCCATCTCCTATTCATCCCCAGATCAAACCTTGTAATCCTCTCAATATAATCGGGTAATAAAGGGACAGTCTGACCCAATAAACCCACAATAATCATGGTTAAAGAAAGACATAACGGATGATTAAAATTCATTGAAGAAAATCCGCCAATCGTGAAATAACCACCAGCAAAAACCGAAAAAATGACAAAAATCCTGTAAATACTAAAATCAGGAACAATCTTCAACACCTTCTCAAAAGTATTCGGCCTTAAAATCATTATCAAAAGAGGATAGCATACTGCAACTAGGAAACCAAAAAGAGCAGGGATATTACGCATCATACCTCCAATAACTGGAGAAACAAAAACAAATAATAAGCCCATAACTATCAATCCCGTTAATAATTCCAACTGATAATCTAATTTAACACCCATTGACCTGAATTTATCTTTTAATTTTTCCCAATTCCATCCCCAAAACTTTGTTGAATAATATACTACTAACAAACACACACTGCAACTTCCCATTAATGCTAAAGCTTCTATCCAATCCTGATCCATATCATATCACCTTCGCAGTTACAATCTTACTGAATTTATAAAATATATAAATTATGCAGGAAGAGGAGGGGCTTGATCTTTAATAACTGAGATCCCTGTTGATTTTAAGTATTCCTCGGAAAATGTGAGAACCTGTTCTGTTTCAGTTCTTCCAAGCGCTCCCCTTACAATTCTCTGGTTTGAAGTCATTATTTCATACTTTCCAAATTTCATCGTAGTAGCTATTTTTGCAGGATTCAAGGTTCCTTTTATTGGTACATTGGATACTGCCAACTTTTTACCCATATTTTTGATTATAGGACCCGCCGCAGCTTTTGCTCCCGAAGCACCAACTCTGGCAAAAAGAAGAGAACATCCGAAATCCAGCCAATTATAAGGATTCTTATAACCCGGATTCGGACCAGATATATCATCTAACAAACCAGAACCCCCAGCACAAAGAAGTATCCCTCCTAATAATAAAGCCCATCCTACGGGTCCTGAGGCAACACATGCTCCAACTAGCAGTATTCCTCCAATTGTGCTTGCTGCAGTGTGTGGATCCTTTAAGCCATTAGCAAAATCATGCAATAAGTTACCAACAAATTTGCAAACACCCTCTGTACGCCAATCATGAAAACAGTAACCATTATCCTGAGATGTTGCTCCTTTATAAAAAGAACCATTCTCATCCACAATATTAAGCACCAGTCCAGTATTCAGGTCAATTATGATATAAAATTTTTCATTACCTTCTAACATAAGTGTTAATCTATTAGCCTCCTCATCAAGGACAAATAAGAAAGGTTCACCATTTAAAATTCCTGAAATTATACGAGATAATGTAGAGTTAACCTGCAAACCAGTTGAGCTTAAAACTCCATTTTCAATCTCAGATAACATCAACGAATTAACAAACCTGAAGAACATCACATTCTGAGAATCACCATTAATACTCATACCCATCGCAGGATCCTGACAATGCACATATGCTTTACCACCAGTTACACCAGCCATCACTACTGTTGGAGTAAACCTATTCCAAGTCACATTCAAACAGGAAGCCATTTCATCAGCTAACTTATCACTGAGCCATAGTGTGGTGAGTGCAGTCATGAAGGTTCCGTAAGCTGCCTTCAATCCACCAACAGGATAAGTAATATTTCTATTTAACCATTGTTGAACAATTTCATCTGTCACAATATTTTTAACAACAGCAAAACTTTGAACGCATTCGAAACCAGACCCCAGACTGGAGGCTGGTGCGTAATATGTACCGTAAGTTACTGTTTCTTTTCTTTCAACAGTATAATTATTCATTGAAAATTTAGTTGTTATATATTCTTTAGAAGGGCCTGCCCTAATAGAATTATAATTACCATTGACAAAAAGGGACTCATTGGTATTTGAAAATCTTAAATAATCATCAATGTCATCTCTAAAATACGTGTATGGAGCATGATCATAATCCGGTGTGCCATGGATACTTACTTGTATCAATTCCCATCTCTCTAGCTAATGCTGCCCTCAAATCATAATCATTATATTCTGGAAGTGCCATTGTAAATGAAATAACCGCCTTATTAACACCATTTAAGTTTAAATAAATACTTTCAGTCTCTGGAATTGACATTCCATTAATTCTTGTCTGATCAAAAATAGCACTAAATTGACTAACATCATCAGCAAAATAACCATGATAGGTAATTTCACTTGGCCAGCCCATAACATATCCCCAATTATAGAATAACATTGAACAATATAAACTTATACCCGGTGAATCAATTTCATCCAAACTATCAATAACTCTCATACTATCATTTTCAGGAATGAAATAAATCAAACCCCCAAACAAATTAGGTCTAGAACCGGTACCATTATAATCAAATTCTCCCATTTTAGGATAACTCCAATAGAAGGGGTACGATTGGTTATTCATTGTGATGGTAATCTCCCTATAAGGAAATATTGATGCAGTAGATGATCCCATTTTAACATGAACCCTATTAGGAATTTCTACAGTATAGTTGAAAGGAACAAGACTACCAATAATATATTGTTCAATATTAACAGGTCCTTGATTACCAGCCTTATCCACAGCCGTAAACTTCAACGCAGTAGTATTAGCAATGCTAATAGGACCAGTGTACTTTGTACTATAAGTCGTAGGATTACTACCATTTGTAGTGTAATAAATAACAGGATTTGAATCAAGATTATCAGTCGCTGTTAAAGTTACAACTTGTGTGGTACTATAATTTCCACCTGCAGGATTTGCAGTTACTATAGGTGCAGTTGTGTCAATAGTATAACTTACAGTCCGAGTTGCACCGATATTACCCGCCTTATCACGAGCATAAAATTTTAAGTTTGTTACGCCCTGATTAAGGTTTAAAGTTACAGTTTTAACTCGCCTATTCCATGTAGCGCCCTTATTAGTACTGTAATAAATTACTGGATTTGAATCAAAATTATCTGTTGCAGTTAAAGTTACAGACTTTGTCATATTATAAATTCCACCTGCAAGACTAGCAGTTACCTTTGGTGGTGTTGTGTCAATAGTAACACTATTTTGCACGGTTTGTTTATCTAATGTTGCTTTGACTGTTGCTGTTCCTGAAGTAGCTTTTCCACGGCTAAATGTTGCATTAGCTTTTCCATTGCGTGTGTAAACTGTGCCTGTTACAGTACCTACGTTTGTGGTGAAGTTAATTGGAATATTATCCGGAATATTTCCCTGGGAAGAAGTATTTCCACCCTGATTGCTGCGAGTTAAGTTTGCTGTAACTGTGGAATTGCCATTAGTACCAGCAGGACTAGCAGTTACGCTTAAAACCAGCCATGGATTGTAGTAAACAGTGCCGTTTGCATTCCAGATATCATAATATGATGGCCAGTTTGGTGAGCTAAGATAAGTTGGAGTGTTAGAACCCCACCAATTGTTTGTAGCATTTATAGTGCTATTACACTGGTTTACAAGCCCAAAAGAGCTACATCCAGTGATTCTATTGAAGTGGATGCTTGCTGATGAGTACTGTGGATTGATTCCATACAGTGTTTGCTATAATATTCCCAGTTATAATAACACCATTAGAATAACCTAAATAAACACCATACCAAGTATTATTTGTTATAGTATTATTTTGGATTCTATTGTTATTTGAACTTAAAAGCCCAACTCCTGCATAGCTATTAGTTATTATAGTATTATTTTGAATTGTATTATTATTTGAACCATTCAAATAAATTCCATTATAATTACCAGTTAAATTATTTCCAGTAATATTACAATTTGAAGTCATGTTCAACAGAATTCCATTTGAACTATCAGCTGAAGCACCCTTTATAGTGAACCCTTGTATTACAGTACCATTTCCAAGTGAATTAATCATAATAACTGGCTTCGAAGAATTCAACGCTTGCAAAGTCACATTACCGCCAGCTTTAGCCCGTAATGCAATTGTTTTATTTATAACCACATTCTCAGTGTAAGTATAATCAGAACCATTGTTATCATTCACAATAACCGTATCATTACAAGATGCATTGTTTATAACCGATTGAATACTACTACCTGGATTAACAGTCCAGTTAGCTGCCGACGCAGTGCCTATACTCAAAAAACATAAGATTAAAATCAAAAATATCGTCCATCTCAACTTAACCATAATATTCTCTCCAGCTATTTATTATGAATGAATCGTAACTTCTTATATTTATATTTTTCCATTTTAATTGAATTAATATAAAGTAAAATTGATAAATGGAAAAAATAACATCACAAAAAATAATCATAAAAATCTATTAACAAAAAATTAGGTATAGAATTCAATATTTTGTATTTAATAATCAATAGATCGTAAAGTGAATTTATATTTATTGTGCGGGGTGTAATATTTTATGATGAAAACCAAAAACACCTGATATAAGTTATCAAATATTAGGTATTAAATCCCATATCAATAAAAATTATAGAAAAAGAAAAACAAGTATAAGACTGAGTTTAATATCCAGAAATGGTTTTATTTCTGTATAACACATCGAATGTTTAATATATAGACTTCCCATGAGCTACCGCCACAATCCCTGGAATACCATCAACCTCAAGCTCAAAAATTGCCTCCATTCCTTCTTCAGCAAATGCTGCAACCTTTTTTGACTTAACCTTACTTGTAAGAAGTGCTGCTGCCGGCGGAGTCACTACAAAAATAGAATTTTCTTTTTGAAGCGCCCTAACTGTATCTTCGCTTAATGCTCCCTTTCCAATATGAATTTTAACTCCTGCCTTTGCAAGGTAGGGAATATTCTCCTGAATTTCTTCTTTATTACTTGTTGTAGGTGCTATTCCAGCACCACTCACTGCAGTGTGCATTAATGCAGACCCCTGAACATCAATGAGTTTTTCGCCGTTTTTAAGTGATTTAACAAGTTTTGGAAGAGCAGCATCTCTTCCAGTATATATCCTTCCGCTTATTTCAATCCTGTCTCCAACTTGAAGATCTGCAATTACATCATCAGTTACTGGTATTTTAATTAGTTTCATGTTAATCATCTACTTTATCTCAATTTACGCCTGTTCCTCTCCTATTTTGATAAATTCTCTGCAGTATGTTTTGTATAAATCTCATACAGGTCTTTCAGGAATTCTTCCACATGTTCCTCTTTAATATGAGGCATGACCACGATTCTTATGGCTCTTGGATATGCAGATATTGAAACCATCCATCCTTTCTTTTCAAGTTCACTGGCGATCTTTTCAATTTTTATTTCATCAGATTTAAATGCAACAATATTTAATTCGGGTTTTCTTATCAATTTAAATCCTGATTCTTCAATACCTTCTGCAAGAAGTTCAGTTACTTTCATACATTTTTTTGAAACCTCTGCATAACCCTCTTTTCCAAAATATTTCATAAGGGCCCATGCTGCAGCAGCTGATGCACCAGTTCTTGTGCCAACAACAGTAGACTGTTCTTTTTCTGTTAAATATGGTGTTTCAGTACTTATACTTTGAAGATAAGTTTTATCCCTAAATAGAATGCAACCAGTAGGAATTGGTGCTAAACCCATCTTATGAGGGTCTATTGTGATAGATGAAACTCCAGAAAGTGAAAAATCAAATTTAGGTAAATCATAACCAGCATAATTTAAAAATGGAATTGAAAATCCTCCAAATGCAGCATCAATGTGAAGATAAATATTTTTCCAAAGACAAAGATTTGAAAGCTCTTCAACTGGATCAATAACTCCCAGTTCTGTTGTTCCAGCTATGCCAACAACTGCAACAGTATCTGGAGATATTAACTCTTTAACAGACTCTATATCAACACGATAGTTTTTATCGAGTTCTGCTTCTCTTATTTTTAAGCAAAGCATGTCTGCTGCTTTTTTAAAGGAAAAATGTGCAGATTTAGGAATTATTATCTCCGGATTTTCAACACTGCTTGAGTTCCTGGCAGCCCACATGGCCATTATGTTAGCTTCAGTCCCTCCAGTTATTATATGTCCACAGACGTCTTTTTTACCAAGAAGACTTCCAAGCATTTCTATAACTTCTTTTTCAATTTGTCTGGCACCTTTAAAAAGACCAGGATCACCTACATTAGATTCCAGGAACATGTAATATGCTTCCAGGCCGACCTCATGGGGACCTGTACACATTGAGCCAAGTATTCGGCCTGATTTGTAGGTCATATCCATTTTTTTAAAGCTTTTGAGTTTTTCTGATATTTCCTGCCTATTCATTCCTTTTCTATCCATTTTAATTACCTGAAAAATAATTAAACAGTGATTTAAAAACAAACTCCCTCAGGGGCTCTCACAAATTTTTGAAACACAAATTGAAACTTGAAAAAAATGTTTTACATTTTTCAGCACCCTTGCAAAAACCAAATATTTTTAAAGTCTTTTAAAATCCGATTGGAGCGTGCAAAAAACTCCGTTTTTCTACCAGATATTTTTAAATACTTCGTTTTTGGGCGAATAATTTAAAAAAAATAAAAATAGGTTTTTATTCCTGTAAGCGTTTTCTTGCAGCTTTTAAGACAAGCTTCTTTTCAACTCTGGCCACAACCTCTCTTACAGTTGCAACTGCATCAGTATTTGCAGATACTGACTCAATTCCTGCCTCAACAAGCTTTTCAACTATGTCTGGCATGCTTCCTGCCTGTCCGCAGATACTGGTTTTAACTCCTGCCTTATTACATGCATTTATAACATGAACCAGTAATTTCAATATTGCCGGGTGTTTTTCAGTGTAAATATCAGCAACATTTTCATTGTTTCTGTCAATTGCAAGTGTATACTGGGTTAAATCATTTGTTCCAAAGCTTACAAAGTCCACCCCTTCAGCAATGAAGTCCTCAATAGTAAGAGCTGCTGCAGGTGTTTCCACCATGATACCAAACTCAATTGTTTTTCCTGGTTTTAAGCCCACTTCTTCTGCTATTTGCTTGGCTTTTCTGAGTTCATCAGGGTGCTGTACCAGTGGGATCATTATTCCAATGTTAGTATATCCCTGCTCATGGAGTTTTTTAATGGCTTTAAATTCAGCTTTCAGGATTTCAGGTTCGTCTAATTCTCTTCTGATACCTCTCCATCCAAGCATTGGGTTGTGTTCGTACGGCTCGTCTTCTCCCCCATCAAGAGACTTGAATTCGTCTGTTGGAGCATCAAGAGTTCTGTACCACACTGGTTTGGGATAGAATTCATCTACAACTTTAAGGATGTTTTCAACAAGAATTTTTATAAGTTCATCCTCATTTCCGTCCATTATAAACTTTTTAGGGTGAACTCCAGAGGTTAACATCATGTGTTCAGTTCTAAGAAGGCCTACACCATCTGCTCCTGTTGCAGCGGCTTTTTTAGCTGCTTCAGGCATGCTCACATTTACTTTAACTTCTGTAACTGTAATAATGGGTGCATGTGCCATCACAGCTGGCTGTTCTTCTCTAATTTCCTTTTTTACTGATTCTACAAGTTTTCCTTTGTAAACTGTTCCCTTGTCTCCATCGAGGGTTATAATTTCGTTTTCTTCAAGAACCCTTGTCGCATCACCAGTTCCTACAACACAGGGTATTCCAAGCTCTCTTGAAACAATTGCAGCATGACAGGTTACTCCACCTTCATCAGTAATGATTCCATTCGCCCTTTTCATTGCAGGGACCATGTCCGGTGTGGTCATAACTGTAACCAGTATGTCTCCTTCTTCGATTTTATCAAGTTCATCAGTACTGCTAATGATTTTAACTGCACCTGAAGCCATTCCCGGGCTTGCACCAAGTCCCTTTGTAACTATGGTTCTTTCTTCAGTAACTTCTTCAGTCTTTGTCTCATTACCCATATTAAGTGTTGTTACGGGCCTTGACTGTAACATAAAGATTTTTCCATTATTTATTGCCCATTCAGTGTCCTGCGGAGATCCATAGTGTTCATGAATTCTCTTACCCATATTTGTAAGTGCTGTGATTTCAGGGGTGCTTAAAACCCTTTTATTTTTCAGATCATCTGGAACTTCCATTTTTACAGTTCTTCCAGTATCTGGATCTTTTGTAAACATTATACTTTTTTCGCTGATAACAGATTCAAGGATTGCACCGGTTTTTGTGTCTACCCAGTAAGTATCGGGTGTGACAGTGCCTGATACCACTGCTTCACCTAACCCCCATGACGCTTCAATTAATGTGTTTTCCTCACCAGTGGAAGGGTGTACTGTAAACAACACGCCTGCTTTTTTGGCATCTACCATTTCCTGAACAACGACAGCAATATAAACTTTGGAATGATCAAAATTATGTTCTTCCCTGTAAAAAATAGCTCTGGACTCAAATAATGATGCCCAGCACTTTTGTACATGTTCTAAAACATTTTCTGTACCTTTAATATTTAAAAATGTTTCTTGTTGCCCTGCAAATGATGCTTCAGGAAGGTCTTCTGCTGTTGCAGATGATCTAACTGCAACAAATGCATCTTCTTTTCCAACGCGCTCACATAATGCATTGTAAGCCTCTACAATGATTGTCCTTATATCATCAGGCATGTAAGAATCTATTATTATTTTTTTTATTCTTGCTGATGCTTCCTGAAGCTCTTTATTGTTGTTAACATCTGTAGCATCAAGAATGCCCATTATTTCATCAAAGATACCTGTTTCTTCTATAAATTTATTGTAGGTTGCTGCTGTAATTACAAATCCGGGAGGCACAGGGATCCCTGCATTTGTTAGCTCCCCCAGATTTGCCCCTTTTCCACCGGCAATTGGTACATCTTCCTTTTTAAGCTCTTCAAAAAACTCCACATAGTTCATGCTGAACACCCTTTTATTTTATTAATTCTTCACCTTTTTCCACGACAATCCTACAGGGCACGGGGAACTTCATTGCAGCTCTTCTTAAAGCTTCTTTCGCGTCTTTGAAGTTCCTCTTATTTGTGTCTATAGTTAAAATCTTCTGGTCTGCTTTTGTTAATGCTACAGAGCTTACAGGTTTCCCAAATGCCTTTCTCATCCCGTCCTGTACTCTGTCTGCACCAGCACCAGTTGCCATGGGGTTTTCTCTTACAATATGGTGAGGGTAAACTCTTATTTTAAGATGGTAACCCATCCTACCGGCCCTTCGCTGCATGTATCTGTTCGAGGCAATCCTTGCCGCCTCCAGTGAGTTATGTGATAACTGCGCTGGCTTTTTTAAGGCAAGACTTACTCTTAAAGGGAAATCTGCTGAAAGATTTCCCATATCATATTGAACTATTCTTGAACCTGGAATTTTTCTGATATATTCTTTTCTTGTATATGCTCTCATTAATAATCCTCCTCTATAAACTTTCTTGTCTATAAGTTAATAAATGCTTCCTTCTATATATACACATAATCACAATTTAATATAGAAATAGTATACTACCATTTCTCTATGTCAACTCTAAACAGGTGAAAATCATGAAAATCGCAATAACTGGAAAAGGAGGAGTCGGTAAAACAACCCTTTCTGGTACATTAGCATGTATATTGTCGAAGCGTTATAAAGTATTCGCTATTGATGCAGACCCGGACATGAACCTTGCATCAAGCCTGGGTATAACCGGACCAATCACCCCCATATCAAAGATGAAAGACTTGATAAAGGAAAGAACCGGTGCAGAATCGGGAGCAGCCTTTGGAGGAGTTTTTAAAGTGAATCCTAAGATAAGTGATCTGCCTGAATCTCTATCCATAAATTATGATGAAACAGGTAATTTAAAAATCCTTGTAATGGGTACCATTGATAAGGGTGGTGAAGGATGCATTTGTCCTGCTTCTGTGCTTCTTAAAGCACTTATGCGTAACTTAATCCTTAAAAAAGACGAAGTTGTTATTTTAGATATGGAAGCAGGAGTAGAGCATCTTGGAAGGAAAACCGCAGAGGCTGTTGATTTAATGATCATAGTGGTTGAACCTGGACTTAAATCTCTTGAAACCGCAGAGCGAATTAAAAGACTGGCATCAGACATTGGAATATCCCGAATTGCATGTGTGATAAATAAAGTTTCAGGTGAAACTGAAGAAAATTTCGTGACTTCAAAACTTAAAGAAATGGGTCTTGAAGTTATTGGGAGCATTCCACGGGATGAAACAGTGATTGTGGCCGATATGGAAGGAAAACCTCTTGTTGATTATCCAGATTCTGTGGCATTTAAATCAATTGAAAAAATTGCACAAAAAATTTTAAGATGAACATGGAAATTGAATCAAAAATTACATTTGTTTATGGGACAGAAGAAGAAGCTCGAATTGCTCTAAATTCACTTAAGCCAGATAATATGGATTTTGTAAAGGCTTATGTTGAAAATAATAGCCTTATCTGTGATTTAAAGTTGAATACACTTAGAACAATGCTTGCAACAATAGATGACATTATATTTTGTGAAATGATGGCTGAGGAGATCATGGATTTTGCAGTTAATAAGAATGATTTTTATTTAAAGAAGGTGAAAAAATGAAATTCACTCTTAAAGGAGAAATTACTTTCAGTAAAGATGCCAGTAAGGCAGAAAAAGATATTAAAAAGTTTATAGGTGAAGCAAATAAGGAAATATTTCTAAAGGGAGTTCCAGAAGACCAGAAGCAGGATGCATCAAAAATAGTTGACTGGAATTTAAAAGGAGACATCCTTGAAATTGAAATAAAATCAGGGAGACGTGGAAGAGCCCACGATGCGATTTTAAGAATAAAAAAACCACTTACTCAGCTTTTAGGTAAAAAATACCGCCTGGGTGTGCGGAAAATAAGCGCCATAAAATATGAAATCATAATACCCCTCAAAAAAGCGCCTGAAGTAGATGAAGCCACAGGAATAATTAAGGTAGGAGAAATAGATTTAGGGGCTACAGTTGTTGATAAAATAATGGATATGCCTTATGTTTTAGATTCTTCCATTGTGGAAAATAAACTAATAATAAAATTTGAAGAGTTAGATGAATCAGAACTTAGAAAACATGTTGTTGATAGGGTTTTAAAAGTTATAAAAGAATCAATGTCAGAACCAGGGGAAGAGCCAACTCTTGAAGAAGTTACTCAACCATCAGACATCCTTACAAGGCAGGTTACCAAGATAGAACCAGGTACTGTAATATACAGTAGCCAGAAACAGAAATTTTTCTTTGAAGGTGACCCCACAGAAGAAGCAGCAAAACTTGGATGGGTTAAAAAATTCTCTGGAAGAGGGCAGTGGTTTTATGCACCTCCACTTGTAGCACTGCAGCGTGCAATAGAAGAAATAGTGTTAGAAAAGCTTGTTTACAGTATGGATTTTGAAGAATGTCTTTTCCCAAAACTCATCCCCATTCCGTTAATGGACAGGATGAAATACCTGGAAGGGCTTCCTGAAGGGATGTATTACTGCTCTGCACCACGAAGGGACCCTGAAATATTTAATAAATTCCGTGATGAGCTTGTAATTAAACGTGAAGTCCCAATTGACCTTTTAAAGGAAGGTTTAAAGGACCCTTCCTATGTACTGGCGCCAGCACAGTGCGAACCGTTTTATGAATTTTTAAGTCACCAGGTGGTTGATGAAAAAGACCTTCCCATAAAATTCTTTGATAGAAGTGGTTGGACATACCGTTGGGAAGCTGGAGGAGCAAAAGGACTGGACAGGGTCCATGAATTCCAGCGAATAGAACTTGTATGGCTTGGAACACCAAAACAGACTGAAAAATTAAGAGATCAGACCATTGATATCTCCCATAAAATTGCTGATTGGCTGGAACTTGAATGGTATACTGAAGTTGGTGATGACCCTTTTTATCTTGAAGGTAGAAAAGTTGAAGATAGAGGAATTGAGTTTCCAGACATTCCTAAAAAGGAAATGAGACTTGTAGTACCTGGAGAAAAGAAAGGTGTTGCTATAGTTTCTGCAAATATTCATGGAACCCATTTTGTAGAGGGTTTTTCTGTAAAAGAGACTCATAACCACAGAATATGGACAGGATGCACCGGTGTTGGTATAACCCGTTTGGTTTTTGGATTCCTTGCACAGAAGGGTTTTAACCAGGATAACTGGCCAGAAGATGTTAAAGAAAGATTTAAGAGTGTTAAAGTGCCAAAATTACTTACATGGCCTTAAATTCCTATTTTTAATTTAATTATTCCCTGCAGCTTTTTTTGTTTCTTTCTCCTCATTATATCCTGGTCAAAGATCTGATCGATATTTGAAAAAATTTTAAACCATACAGCCCAGAGGATAGTAAATGTTATCATTTTAATCCTAATCCTTATATTACAATTAATACATATCTAATAGTCATGGAAATAGAAAATATAGAAAAAGCCATTGAAATTCTACAGAAATCAGAAGAATTTGCTGAATTTATTCCAGAAGTAAGGAGTAATATTGTAATGGCAAGAGAACACGCAGTGGATGTAACAGATGTAGCAGGGATTCCTGGAAGAATTACAACTGTTCACGGCAAAGCAAAAGCATTTATGAAGCCTGAATTTGGGGCATCATCACACATGGCCCGTCTGGTTTTAAGCATAATGAAACACGACCCTTCAAAGAGAAGCGCCATGAATCTCATCTATAACAGTAAAATAATAGAAATCTGCAGAAAATTAGGTCTTAAAATCTCATTTTATGATAGAAAAGACGAACCAGAAACTGTTCAGGAAGTTGAAGGAGGTACCATCCCCTGGGGGGTCGAAACTGCTATTAAAAAACTTGGAAATGTTCCAGATGTTATATATCACAGAGGGGCCTGGGGAAAGGAACCTTCCATTTCATTAATTGGTGAAACCGCTGTTGATGTTGCAAAAATGACGGTGTGTATTGCAAAACTTTATAACAGTATGGAAGGATATAACGTAATATTTACGCCGCCCTCTAAAAAAGTAAGTTATTCAAGACCTGAAGTGTCATGTGTATTCTGTGAAATGGCGAAAGGTGGTGGAGACGTTTCAAGAAATGTTCTGCACAATGATGGAAATACAATGGTGATATTAAATATTTCTCCCTTTAATAGGGGGCATATTTTAGCTGTTCCAGTAAAACATTACACTGTTTTTGAAGATATAGATACAGAAACTCTTAATAACTTATTTAAAACTGTTCAAAAAGCTACAAAGCTCATAAAAGAAGTTATAAAACCTGATGGGATAAATATAGGGATAAATCTTGGAGAAGTTGCAGGACAGCGCATATCTCATATCCATGTACACCTTGTACCCAGATTTAAGTTTGAATCCGGATTTATGGGAACGACAGCAAATACTCGAATTATTAGAGAAAATTTAGATAAAACTAAATCTAAATACATGGATAAAATTGAAATTCTAAATTAAAAACGCTCACCTAAAATTTTGGGGGAAAATAATGAAATATAAGATGTATAAAGAAATTTTAGAACAGCCCAAAGCGTTGAAATATACTTTAAAGGAAGAAAAATCTCACATGAGGGAAATTGCAGAGAAATTTGAAGAGTTTGAAAAAATTTATCTTTTAGGCTGCGGCAGTTCACTTTCAACATGTTATTCTGCCAAAAGCGCCATTGATTTTATTTCTGATAGAAATTTAGAAGTTTACACTGGTTACGAGTTTTTCTACAACAAAAAACTTGTATATGATAATGCTGGAGCTATTTTAACATCCCAATCTGGAGAAACAGCAGATACGGTTGCTGCCCTAAAGTATGCCCGGGAAAAAAATGTTTACACAGTAGCAATTACCAACGAAGGGCAATCTACAATGGTTCATGAAGCTGCTGATGCAGTTGTTACAAGAGGAGGATTAGAAAGCGCTATTCTTGGAACCAAAACTTATATGACTCAGCTTATGAGTCTTTATACTATTTTGTTCAATATACAAGGCCCCGAAGATGAAGGTCACACTAAAAACATTAAAAAAGAAGTTTTAAGTGATATAGAAAGACTTCCAGTAATTACAGAAGGGTTAATTAAAAAAACCGAAAATGAAAACAGAGAACTTGCAGAAAAATTCAAGGATTATGACATATTTTACTGCATGGGAAGCGGGCCAAATTATGGGCTTGCCTACAAGCTGGCCATGACCATGTTCATGGAAGGCGCTTTAAAACATTCCTGTCCACTGTATTCAGGTGAATTCAGGCACGGTTTAATTGAAAGGGCAGAAAAAGATGTTCCCATAGTATTTTTAGATGCAGATTATCCTGGAGATGAAATTACCAAAAAATCCATTGAATTTGGGGAAAAAATAGGTGTTAAATCAATTATTTATAACATGAAGGATTATTCTGATATGAATAATTTAATGTCTCCTTTTGCACTTGTTGTTCCACTTGAATGGTTTATTTATTATCTTGCACACTTTAATGGCGAAGATCCAGGTGCTACAAGACATATTGGAAAGGTAAGGTATTAATTACCTTTCAAACTCTATTTTAAAGACTATTCAAGTTTTAAATGATGTCTTTTCTTCTCTTCTTTAGGTATAGTAACTGTTAAAACACCATCAGCGAATTTAGCACTGGCTTCTTCAATTTTAATCTGTTCTGGTAAACTAACGGCTCTTTTAGCTTCACCGTATTTTCTCTCTTTTTTGATGAAATTTTCGTCTTCAACTACGGATTCTTCTTCAAATTTGGCCATTACTTCCAGGGAATCTTCAGTTAAATCAACAACAATGTCTTCTTTTTTAACACCAGGAAGATCTGTTTTCACTATTATATCATTATCGGTTTCTATAACATCCATTGCAGGTTTGGCTGTTGGTACTCCGTATTCTGACATTGCTTTTTCAAATTCTCTCTGTTTTTCACGAAAAGTGCTTATCATATCTTCAAATATTTTTTGAGCGGTGGTTCTACCTTTTTCTAATCTCTTTTCCACGCTTGAAGCTTCTGTTTCAATTGGAACTTCTTTTGCTTCCTTTTCTCCACCTTTTTCCATCTCTAATTCTTTTTTTGTCTTAATTTCTTTTTTCTCCATTATTAAATTCCTCCAGTTTCCTGATTATTAATTCTACACCAGAACCTTTTGAAGCTGAAATCATTACAGGTTCACCCAGTTTACTACTATATTTTTTTAAATACTTATTATTTTCTACCAAATCCATTTTGTTAAAAACACTGATTATAGGAGTATCAAAAATATGTTCTATTTCTTCTAAAAGGCGCATTTGAGCGTCAAGTGGGTAACCAGATGTTTCTGATGCATCAAAAATGTATAAAATTATGTCTGCAAGGTGTTCAAGCGCAACCATTGCACGAAGTTCGATGTTATTCATATCTCTTACAGGCCTATCCAGAAGTCCAGGTGTATCGATTATCTGGTATTTTTTCCATTTTTTCTCAAAATGACCTATCTGGATTCCATGGGTTGTGAAGGGATAGTCTGCTACTTTAGGTTCTGCAGGTGTAATTTGCCTGAGGAGTGTGGATTTTCCAACGTTTGGAAATCCTGCAATAACTATTGTAAACGCTTCAAAATCAATTGTGGGCATATTTCTAAGCTTTCCTTTTACAAAATCTAAAAAGTTAAGTTCGTCCTCTATCTGGTGCATTACAGATGATATTCTACCGAATGCTGCTTTCCTGATATTGGCTGCATTTTCTGGTCTTGAACGCCTCAATTTAAAAACAAATTCGTTCTCCAATTTTGTCATTAATCCTGCTGCCCAATTTAAAGCTCCAAGAGACTTTTTAAGTTGATCTACACCCACCATAACATCAATATAGTCTTGATAAAACATGTGCATGCGTTCAACCTGCGGTGTTTTGTCAAGCAAGTTATTTAGAGTATCTCGTGCAACCTGGAAAGCTGTTTTTATCCTGGCCTCTTCTGTTTTTTTCGCCTTTTGATAGCGAGGAATTTTTGAAGTTCTCACTTTATTTGCTGCCTTTTTTGCCCTGCTGAAGCTTTTATCCAGTATTTCATCAGGAGTTGGTACTGTTGGTATAAACATTTAAATCGCCTGTCCTTTATAGTATTACTAATGAAGTAAATCATGAAAATACAATAAAATCAAATTTATTTGCCTTTTTGACGTGAATCATCTTTAAGACATGAATATTATTTCATTACATACTATTGTATTAATTAAAAGAAGTATTTATCCATTTTTGAAATTTTAATCTATTAAAAATTTAGAAATTTTGGCTTTGTAGAAATCATTTTATATAACGGTAGTTATAACTTTAAAAGACAATAATTGGGGGAATTATTTGAATATTCGCTCTATTGAAGAGATAAATCGAAAAATCAAAAGAGGGGAGGCAACGGTACTTACTGCAGAAGAAGTCAGCGGCCTTGTTAAGAATGGAAAGGAGCTAAAAGCAGAGGATATAGATATTATAACCACAGGAACATGTGGAATAATGTCTGGAACAGCTGCAATATTCCATGTAAAAGCAGACGAACCAGGATCATTTAAAAAAGCTAAAAGTGTACTCCTGAATGGTGTACCAGGGTTTCCAGGTCCATGTCCAAATGAATGGCTTGGTTCAGTTGATTTAATCGTTTATGGAACATCCCGCAGCGTTTATGACGAAGATTACGGTGGTGGGTTCTTATTTAAAGATATTGTATCTGGAAAGGATATAGAAATTGAAGTTGAATCCACACATGGGGAAAAAATAAAATCAACAGTCAATATAGATGATTTTGGTACGGCAAGAATGATTGGAACCCGCTTAGCATTTAAAAATTATACAGCATTTGTAAATCCTACTGGTGAATCTGTTGCATCGATATTTCATGCAATAGAAATGGAAGGGCCTTACAGAGGACTTTCATTTTCAGGGTGCGGCGAATTAAATCCATTACAAAATGATCCGGTGATGAATACTATAAAAACCGGAACTAAAGTGCTCATGTGTGGTTCAGAGGGAATAATAATTGGAAATGGTACAAGAAGCACTCCAGAAAAGCCGAATTTAATGATTTCAGCAGATATGTATGATATGGATCCTCATTTCCTCGGGGGGTTTAAAACTGCTGCTGGACCAGAAGTTTTTAACAGTGTGGCTGCTGCAATCCCTGTTTTGAATGATAAGATACTTAAAGATACATATGTCATAAATAAGGATATTCCACTTCCTATTGCCGATATCAGGGGAAGACATATGCCTTTAGGAACTACAAATTATGCTGAAGTCTGGGAAAATGTGGATGAAAGACCAGTATACATTCCAGAAAATTGTATGGACTGTAAAGTATGTATAGTGCGTGAAAGATGCCCAACTGGAGCTTTTGGCGATAATTTCAATACAAATAGGTGTTTTGGCTGTGGAATGTGTGCTTATTCCTGTCCTTACGGTGCATTCCAAATGAAACGTGGAAAAATCCAGTTTAAGGCCGATGATAAGCTTATGGATGTACCTGTAATATGCAGACAGTCTGATATTAAAAGGGCACGAGAATTAGCCATTGAGCTTAAAAATAGGATTCTTAAGGGAGAATTTTCAATTTCAAAATGCTATTAGTAAATAAAATAAACTTTTAATAGAGAACACAGTTTATATGTGTTTTTTATTTTTCTAAGATATTTAAAATCTCTTTATGTAATAAATCTCTATTTTCAAGAGTAACTTCAAATTCAAGCAGATCGTCCCTGATTTTTATCCCTGAGATAAATGGATGTGTTGATTTTCTATGTATTACGGCTAAAACAGGTTTTTCATCATCAAATGCTTTTTCAACTGCTTTCTGGAATTCTTTGCTGTGTAATTCCATAGGTGCTATTTCATCTACCATTACATAATCAGATCTTTTTAAGGCGTTTTCAATGGCGGGAACCCCTATTTCATTTAAATCTTTTAGATTAACCTTATATTTGCCAACTTTAGGTCCTTTACATTTAATATGAGATAATATTCCCTTTCTTTTGTTTGCAAGATCGATAATACTAAATCCAACTCTAATTCCCCCTTCTTTAATTTCTGGACAGATAATTCCACCTATATGGTATCCCTCTTCTTCAAGGGAATTCTTGATCCTTTTAAGGACAGTGGTTTTACCCACGCCTGGCCTTCCAGTTATTAAAATATTCAAATCAATCACAATAAGTGTTTAAACATTAAATCCTGGTATTTGAGGAATAGATTGCGAACCAAACATCAATAGTCCTGCAATAAATCCAAGAATTAATGCTATAAATAATAAAAGGACTATATTTCCTATTCCTGACCCTGATTTTTCCTTATAATCCTCTTCATAATAATCTTGTTGATGATATTCAGATTCTTCATATTCCTCTTCATCATAATACTTAGAATAATCAGGGCTCTCTGGGTTTGAATATTTCATATATCTTTGTTTTATAGGCTTTTCAACTGTCTGGGAGTTATCAAAACTAAATGATCTTGAATCATTATTATACCTCTTTGCAGGCTTGCTGAAATTAGAATTATCAGAGTAAATTGACTTTAAATCTTCGTAATACTTATTTTTCACTGTTTTTGGAATTAAAAGTTCCATTCCACAGTTAGGGCAGTATTTCTCCCCCTCATCAATGTTTACCCCGCAATTATCGCAGATCATATCAATCATTTTTGGTTAAGAAATTTATTGTCCCTGTCTTTTTAATAGAATCCTGATATTTTTATTACTAACTAAATGTGTTTATTGAAATTTGGAGGAAATGAAAGATTTCATGTTTTTTATATTAAATTTATTAAACCTATACTTTTTGCATAATTTATGGTTTCCTCTATTTCTCCACGACCGGGATAACGCATTATTTCAGGAAATTCATTTGCCCTGTAAACTGGCCGGTATTGCCCCATAATGTTTACAACAGTTTCATTTCCTAAATTTTCAGATATCCATTTTAAAATAGGTTTGGAACAGCATTCAACATGGTTAGGTAACACCAGATGTCTTATAATCATATCTCCTGCTTTTTTTGCCATCAAATGATTTCTTGTTATGATATCCCAATAATTAGGCACTCTTGAAAGTCTCTGTGCACAATTTGAAGGCCCATATTTAAAATCACTTAGATAAAGGTCAACAAAGCTGTCTAAAAGTTTCATGGCATCTTCACTCATGTAAAAATTGCTGTTCCAGATAACAGGAATATTTTCACGGGTTAATCGCATTGTTTTTAAAATATAAAGTAGATTGGGGGTTGGATCTCCACCTACAAAGTTCACGTTCCTTGAACCTTCCATTCTCCGTCTATCAATAATTTTTGCCAGATTTTCTTCACTTATTTCTATTCCAGACCCTGGAAATTGACTTATGTCAAAGTTTTGACAGTAAACACATCTAAAATTGCAGCCTGTAAAAAATATGGTGTGACTGGGTACAAGTGGGGCTTCTTCACCAATATGCAGGAATTCAGAGGCAATTTTAGAATTTAAAACTCCACAAAAGCCAGTATCTGTATTTCTATTTACATAACATCTTCTTTCACAAAAATAACAGTTTTCAAAAATATTTTCTGCAATTTTAATTTTTAAATCAAGGTAAGAAAAATCAGGCTTTTTAAGGTCATTAAAAGCAAATTTAGAGTACTTATCGTTAAAATCTACCCTTAAAGATTCATGTTCTTCCCAAAGAGAATTGATATAGTTTTTGCACGCTTCAATCCCCATGGCAGCATTTGACCTTGAAGGTCTTTTATTCAGCATGATCTCAAAGTAAGTGGAAAGTTCTTCTTTTATTGTGCTATTTTCAGTAATTCTTCGCATGTGAATTTATCCAATAACTCTTAAAGAAGATGCTAAAATTCTTGGAATAACGAAAGGTCCTATTTGACGGGTTTTTCCTGAAATTCCAGACGCTGTTTTCATGACGTTAAATATATTTCCAGATAGCATTGCTTTTTTAACAGGCTCACTTATTTCCCCATTTTCTATTTTAAAGGCGTTATTTACTTCAACTGAAAAATCACCTGAAATTGGGTTGGCTGTATGTGCCCCTAAAACATCTGTAACAATCATTCCCTCATTAATATCTGAAATATCTATCATATCACTGAACTGGATTATAACGTTGCTTAAACCAACTGCAGGCATATCTGCAAATGAAGCACGCATCCCGTTACCGGTACTTTCTGCATTTCCCTTTTTAGCGGTGTATATATCATAAATAAAATTTTTAAGCACTCCATTTTCAATAATAGTGGTTTTTTGTGAGGGAGCACCTTCACCGTCGCCTCTTGAAGCGTTTAAACCACCTTCATATGTTCCATCATCGTAAATACTTAGTGCACTTGAAACTACTTTGTTACCAGTTTCATTTGCATAAATAGACCTTCCTCTCTGGACGTTATCGGCGTTTACAGCGTTTACAAATGTCCCCAGAAGTCCTGCTCCAGCTCTTTGATCCAGTACAACATCGATGTCCTTTGTTTCAACTGCTTTTCCGTTTAAGGATTTTTTGGCAATGTCACTGGCATTAAATGCAATCCATTCCGGGTTAATATCGAAGGATCTTGACGAATCTCCTTCATAAGCTGTGGATATTACTCCATTTGATTCTGCATTAACAGCTATGAATCCTGAAAATGAAGATGATTTTTCTTTACAGTTTACTCCCTTTGAATTTAAGATAAGACTTTCATAGCATCCTGCAGAAAATCCTCCAGAAGTAGGTTCGCATTTTTCATCCTCCACCATGTTTATCATTGTTTTTGCAAATTCAATGGAGTCTTCAATAGCCATGGATTCAATTTTTTTATCATAAAGTCCTTTAACTGGGCTGTATCTGGTTTCCTCTGCAAAATCGAAGTAATTATCTGCAATATTAGATTTTGCATTAAAAATTGCATTTTCTATCATCTCTTTAATTTTATCAATATTTGTGGTGTATGAAAATCCCATTTTAGTGTCTAAAATTACTCTTATTCCTATTCCACATGTAAAATCTTCTTTTGCAAATTTTACTTCATTATTTTGAACATCAACACCTATACTTTTTTCCTTTTCTACATAAACTTCGACATGATCAGAATTTTTTAAAGCAAAGTTCAATGCATCTTCTGCAAGATCTATCAAATTTAAAGCCTCCAAATTTTTTAACAAAAATTTGGGGTTCCAAAATTCATTCTGAATTTTGATAACCTCCATCTAATTTAAAATAAATTTTTCTATTGCTTCTGCAGTTCCATCACCGTATGGTTTTCGGGTTACATAGTCTGTATTTTCTTTTAGTTCTTCATCAGCGTTTGAAACAGCTACTTTAAACCCTGCAACCTCAAGGAACTCCAGATCGTTTTCACTATCTCCAATAGCCATTATCTCATCAGGTGTGGTTCCTATGTCATTTGCAACGATTTTCAGGGATTTTCCCTTGTTAACTTCTGGATCTGTAAGGTGAATTGCAAATTTAGTATCATAGACTTCAACATCAAAGTCCCTCACAGCTTCTTTTACAGTATTTACATCAATTGTTCTTCGTATGGCAATTTCAGAAATCCTTTGATCTGAAAATTCTACTTTTTCTACAGGATACTTTGATTTTAGAAATTCATAGGCAGGTCTGCACTTTTCGATGTTTCCAATTATTTGAGTTCTTTTACGTGTTTGTATAACTCCACCGTTTTCTCCAACAATTCCACCAGACGTACCTAACATTATTGCCACAGTCCTTGCCACACAAAGTATATTTCCAGTTACTAAAATGACGGGATAACCTCTATCTTCTGCACATCTAATGGCATTAATTGCATTTACACATATCTTTCTATTTTTGTCGGTTATGGTACCGTCTATGTCAAGAGCAATTGCTTTCATTAATATATTTCTCCAAAATACTTAAAAATGTGAAATTTGGAAG
Organism: Methanobacterium sp.; assembly: GCA_039666455.1. Taxonomy (NCBI): domain Archaea; kingdom Methanobacteriati; phylum Methanobacteriota; class Methanobacteria; order Methanobacteriales; family Methanobacteriaceae; genus Methanobacterium; species Methanobacterium sp. Next base: position 27,225 of record JAVSLW010000001.1, read on the forward strand.
GAATTAGAAACTGGAACCATATCTAAAGGCAATATTACATGTACCTTCTTTACTTACCATGCAGGCGCCTATTGGATTTGTAGGATTGCACCTGGTTTTAAACAGTGCGCATTCTTCTGGCCTTGCCACTCCCCGTAAGATTGGACCACATATACAGCCTGTTGGAACTTTTTCTCCCTGTTTTACTTTAATATCGAATCTTTCCCGGGCATTAGCATCTGAAAATTCATCTCTTATTTCATAGGCAGAATTTGGAATTTCAGGAAAACCTCTCCATTCTTTGTCTTTAATATAAAAAACCTCATCCATGAGTTCCTGTGCTTTTATATTACCTTCTTCCTTTACTACCCGCTTGTATTCATTTTGAACTTCTGCTTTTCTGTCAAACTGTTTTAATACCATGTAAATTGCAAGCAGCACATCAAATGGGTTAAAACCTGCCACAACTTGAGGGATCCCATATTTTTTTGAAAATTCTTCATAAGGTCGCGTTCCTATAATTGTTGAAACATGTCCAGGTTCTATAAGTGCATTTAAATTTACTTCACCAGATTCAATTAAAAATTTCAGTGCTGGGGGAATTAATCTATGACATGATAAAAATGATAAGTTTTCTGGAGGACCTGCCGATATTTCAGCGGCGGTGGTTGGTGCTGTGGTTTCAAAACCCGCTGCCATAAAAACAACTTCATTATCTGTCTTTTTTGCTATTTCTGTGGCATTGTTGACTCCGTAGACTATTCTCACATCTGCTCCATCAGCTTTTGCATCTTGAAGTGTTCCTGTTGTTCCTGGAACTCTTAACATATCTCCAAAAGTTGTAATGGTAACACCTTCTCTTGCAAGATATAGACATTCATCTATTTCTATGGATGGAACGCAGCAAACAGGGCAGCCAGGGCCTGCAACCACTTCCACTTCCTCTGGGATTAATGATCTTATTCCATGTTGCATTATGGTATGTTCGTGAGATCCACACACATGCATGATTTTAACTGGTCTTTTAATGTTTTCAATCCGTTCTACTATCTCTCTGGATAAATTTTTCATACCAACACCTTATTGTGATTTATTTCATTGTAATACTTGTTAATGCTTTTATTGTTAATTTAAGGGCTTAAAATTTCTATATTGTATTTAAAATAATTTTTTAGTTTATGGGGTTAAATTTGATTATTTATTCATTTTATCAATTAATTATATTGTAGATATGTTGTTATAAATTATTCTGTAGGGTCTATCTACAATTCAAAATCAAAAAATAAAAAGTGCAAAAAATTTTAGTTTCATAATATTTCATTTTAGATTTTAAATAGATTTATAAGTATTGAAATATGTAGTTCTAATGAATTGATGTTCCTTTGACCTCCCGGATCAGCAAAATTGTAATACTATAAAAAAATTTATTATTATTAAAGACAATAATAATTTAATAATGCTGTGGGACTTTCAAAGTAATTAATGGCAAAAAAATCAGTAAAATAAATACATGCTTTGATATGTAATAAAAATGCATAATCTTTTATATACTTTAGATCACTACAAATTGATGGAGTTTAGGTGAATTCAAGCGTTACAGTTAAATATCTTTAATGTAAATCTATTTTAAAAGCATTTATTATAATTAATCACAGCAACCTTTGTGATATACTGGTAGGTAATATGAAAATTGCAGTGGTCGGATTGGGAATAGAAGGTAAAAATGCTGTAAAATCCCTTATTAATTATGGATATAAAGTTTATGCTTCGGATATGCGAAAAAATCTGGATTTAAACTATAACAGCGCTTTAGAAGTTGATCTTGGTTACCATGATTTTGATAAAATTGATTCTGCAGACGCAGTCGTTGTAAGCCCAAGTTTATGGAACAGTGAAATCGGGAAAAATGTTAGATCCAGTAAAAAAGCTTTATCTGATATTTTAGCATGTCATAAATCTGTTTTTACAATAGGAGTAACTGGAACAAACGGTAAAACAACAACCTGTTACATGATTAAAGAAATACTTGAGAAGGCTGGTTTAAATGTCCTTGCTGGTGGAAACGCTGGTGGAGGATTTGAAGGATATACAAACCTTATACTTGAAAGTTCAAACAAAAAATACGATGTTTTGATAGTAGAAGTTTGCGATATGACCCTTGACTTTTGTTCATATGCATTTGATTTTGATCTTATAGTTGTAACAAACGTGGGTCACGACCATATGAATTATCATAATTCTCTTGAAAATTACAAAAATTCTTTATCCAGGTTTTTAAAAGGTAAAACAGCAATATTAAATGGTGAAGATGAGATTTTAGCCCAAATTAAAGAATATCCCTCAAAAACGATCTTTTTTAGAAATGTTAAAGCTAATCTTAGTTTATTTGGGAAATTCAATCTGCAGAATGCAGCAGCAGCAGAAAAAGCAGCGCAATTTTTAAAAATACCACAACATGTAATTAACAAAGCGTTAGAAGAATTTAAAGGTGTTAAAGGAAGGTCTGCAAATTTAAATATTTCTGGATGTAATATTATTGTGGGTAAAACAGATAATGTAGATGCTGCAGAAGCAGTCTTTAAAGAATTAGATTATGACGTAGTTATGATTGGCACGCCAAGAGAAAATGAGAAATGCCGGTTTGAAATACTAAAAGAAGTAGCCAGAGCTAATCTAAAAACAGTGGTTTTATTTCCGGGGTTGGAAAATACAACAGATATGGCACTTGAAAAATTAATAAGTGAAGGTCATGAGGGAGCTATCAAAATAATGGAAAGTACTACAGATATCATAGATTTTACAGTTGAATGCAGTAAAAAATATGAGAACGTGTTTATAGGTGGAAATGGCCAGGAAAAACTGATAAAAATACAGAAAACATTACAATGGTTAGTAAAAGACGATATTGTGATTACAGATAAGAACGTGCTGATAATAGGTGCTGGAAATATAGGGCGGTCTGCAGCAGATTTTTTGAATTATTTAGGTAATGATGTTATTATTTCAGATATTAATGAATTTGAGGATCTGCCCAAAAAAGCACAGAAAAAAATTGAAAAGTTAAAGACAAAAGGAATAGCAGTAGAACTCGGGGTCCATATGAACGAGCATGCAATGTGGGCAGATGTTGTTTTTATTTCCCCTAACATGCCTGAAAATTCTGAAATCCTGCAATTTATTTATGAATGTAAAGAAAACTATGAAATAAAGGAAATAGACACAAAAGATATTGCTAGAATGATAAATTCCATCATAAAGATTCCAATGATTGGTATTGCTGGAACAGATGGCAAAACAACCACCACTAACATGATGAATTTTACGCTGACTGATAAATATAATACTTTACTTTTCTCATCCCTGGAGAACTCTCTGGTTATCGAGGGTCTGGTTGATTTTATTGTGGAAAATGGAACTGGAAGCGCTGATTTTGCTGTTTTTGAACTTCCTCATGATACGATACAAATGGTTAACGGGCTTGAAATCTGTTTGGGGATTTTAACCAACCTGACACCAGATCATATGAATGAATTCAAAAGCTATGAAGAATATGTGGAAAGAAACGTTGCTATAAAAGATTTACTCCATAAAAATGGAGTTTTAATTGCAAATGGTGATGATCCAATTATCAGCAGACTTACCCCTAAATTTGACCAGGAAGTAATTTACTATGGCTTTGACAAACCCCGGGAAATAGTAAATGGAGGTAAAACCTACTATCACAAACATAACATTGATTATGATATTTTAGCGGAAAATGTGGAACTTAAGGGACTGTATGGTTCTGAATTTACCCTTAAAACTGGAAGAATACCCACTGTAATCTGTAAAAACTGCGGTAAAATGTGCTGTAGCTGCGGTAACTTTGAAAGAAAGTACACAGGACCAGTGAATATGAGGATAAATCTTAAAGTGCCGGGTTCATGTAACATAGAAAATGCGATGGCCACATTTGCTGCGGATCTGGTTCTTGGTTTTGATCCAGAAAATATTAAAGATAGAATTGAAAAATTTCCAGGTGTAAGTGGCAGATTTGAAAAAATTGACATTGTTAATCACATTAACATATTCATGGACGCTGCTCACAATCCTGATGCAATGGAACATCTCCTGGATGGTTTAAATCCTGGAGGAAAACTTATAATATCTGTGGATAATCCTGACACCTTTACAGTACGTGATAAATTTAAAATATGGGAAATACTTGGAAAATATGCAGATGTAGTTATTGCAAGTGCGAAAAATGAAACAACAGAAGAAACAGATATCGATACTGCAAAAACAGTGGTTGAAGGTGCAAGTAACTTAGAATCTTACTGGACCACTAAAGTGTCTGATTCAATTTTAAAAGCATTGCAAATTGCAAATAAAGGAGATACTATAATTCATATAGGTCCTGGAGTCGTAAATGCATACGAAAATGTGAAATCAGAGATATATGAAGGTATAGACATGTTTAAAAAGCTGATCCCCCTCAAACTAACTTAAAAAAGAGAGCTGATTATTATGAAAGTGCATGGATCTAAAATCGTGGTTATCGGTGGTTGCGGAACTGCCGGCAGTTTGATGGCAAGGGTTTTAAAAGATAATGGTGCAGATGTGACAGTTTCTGACCTTCTAACCCAGAGCCCACAAATAAAGACACTTAAAAAAGAAGGAATAAAACTCAGCCTTGGGGGGCATGATGAAGAAATATTGAAAAATACAGATATAATTGCAGTGGCCCCCAGCCTGCTTAAAAATTCCAGATTAATGGAAAAAATAAGAAATACTACTGACGCAGATATAATAAGTGTGGATGAAATTTTAAGATTTTGTGAGGTTAATAAGCCTGTTGTGGCAGTAACCGGGACAAACGGAAAGACTACCACTACCTGGATGCTTAAAAACATTTTAAAGCAGGCAGGACATAAAGTTCCAGAACATGAAATGAATATTCAGGGTAATAATGAACTAATTCCACCATTACAGGCCCGACTGAATGGTGATACTGCTGTTTTAGAGATAGGTACTTCTGGTAAGCCTGATGAAATAAAAAAATCTGCAATAAACTCCAAAGTAAATATAGGAGTAATGACCAACATATCCCAGGACCATTTAAATAATTCCGGGAATTTTTCAAATTACATTGAATGTGAAAGCGAAATTGTAGAAGTCGCTGATTTATTAGTTTTAAATTCTGATGATCCACTAATTGCATGCCTTGGATTGGATAAAAAGCTGGATAATAGCTTATTTTATGGAATTGAACATATAGATATGGACATCGATGCATATCCTGAAATAAGAAAATGTCCTCTCTGCCATATGGATCTTGAGTATCAACTTCATTACCTGGGTCATCTTGGTATTTATGAATGTTCATGTGGATTTAAGCGCCCTGAACCTCATGTAAAAGCTTATGATATCACAGGCAACCAGTTTACACTGGTTATGGATTCAAATGAGGCAAAAGTTAAATTAAAAAACAGAGGAATTCACAATGTCTACAATGCCCTTGCAGCAGCATGCGGAGCAAGGCAACTGAATGTTGATTTTGAAGATATTATAAAAGGTATTGAAAGTTTTGAGGGAGTAAAAGGTAGATTTCAGGAAATAGATATTGGAAATAGAGTAATAATTGATTATGCTCATAATCCTGCAGGTGTTACTGCTATAATTCAAGCAATGGCTCCCGAAAAATCTGAAAAATCAAAACTGATCGTTGTTAACACCATTTCCTCAGAAAGTGGAATTGATGGAGATATGGAAATCGCAAAAATATTGAAAAATGCAGATATTATAATAGCAGCATCAAATGCAAGTAGGATTACACTAAAGAGAATGAAATTTGATACTCCAGTCATATTCACGAATTCAAGTAAAAAAAGTTCAAAAAAAGGAACTTTAGGTGCAAATAAAGAGCAGGTGGAAGAAGGCATAAGTCAGGCTATTTCTATAGCTAAAAAAGATGATATCATACTGGTAATCGGAGAGGGAGGAATGAAATATTCTACCGGGATACTTGAAAAATTCAAAAATTAATTTATTAATACTTGTTTTACTGGGAGCTGCTATGTATCCATTCGGAAATGCTATAGCAGATTATTATCCTCCACAAGGGCCAACTGAAATCACATCTTTAAATTTAGGTGATACAGTTGTATCTGGGATGGATATTGTAGATGATAATAAAATTAGAAAAGTCCCATTGCTCTACAATCCAGAGTATTTAATGGATCATGTAAATGATATGAAAACAGGTGATCTTATAAACACCCTGTTAACTGGAACAGTTAAAACGCCAATTGAGAGAATTACAGAAAGTACAATATCAACATCTGGAATTGCCCATGGTTTTGAAGGTCCAGGGATTCTTGCTGTAAACGAAAATAAATTGACTGTAAATCCACCAGGAACTTTTGTTTATGGATATAAAAGTCCTTATGTATTTGGAGTTAAAACAAAAGATGGTTTAGAGATTAAAGAAGGAAAAAACACCATTAAAGTAGTACCATACGATCAGATAAGTAATGATACTGTACCCCACACTCACGTAAGCGCAGGCAGCATTAAAAGATGGTTTAAAAGCGCAGCAACTGGTGAACGTATAACTTTAGATTATGCAATCACTAATTTCAACGATGGAAGGAATAGAATAACTCCAGAAAATATTCAGAAATTCTTTGGGGACGACGTTGTAAATTATATGAAGAGATATCCTGCAGGATTACCTGTACTTGTCTATGCTCAAAATGTAACTGAAAAGGTCATTGGAAATAATAGAGATTCGCTTGGATCTTATCCTGAATACAATGATGCAATTAGAGAGCATAATGCACGGGCATTTGTAGAAGCATGGAGTGGAACCATAATTCCCCCATATGCCACTTCATCAAGTAAGGATACTATAGGATTTGGAAGATCTCCAGATCCTAATGCGCCTGGAGGATGGGCTTCTCATGGTGTTTGCCCTGCAGCAAGAGCATTAAGGGGGGCAGTATCTCAAGCAGGATTTGAACTTCCCACTGGCCTTACATGGGATAAATATGCAGTACAATTTGGATATACCGTAACAAACATTAAGGTAACAAATAATAGAAACTACCCTGTAAAAATTTTAATGTGGACAGAAGGATCCGGGCCGGGCATGGCTATACATGCTAAAGTTATAGCACTCATGCCCCAGCAATAGCGGGGGGTAGTTTACATGATATCTGCAATTATAACAGCAGCAGGAAAAAACAGACGGATGCAGCAAGATTTAAAAGCCCGTGGCATGGAAATTAAACATAAACTCCTCCTTGAACTCCATGGAACGCCCATAATGCTAAAAACAATCCAGAACACATTAGATACAGGCGTATATGAATGTATAGTTGTTTTAGGGCATTTCAGCGATGAAATAAGGGAAGTGATCGATGAACTGGATGATGAAAGGGTAAGGATAACTGTAAATCCAGAAATTCACGTTGAATTGTCTGAATCACTCTTAAATGGAGTTAAAATGGCTAAATATGATTATTGCCTTTGTGTTGCAGCAGATCAACCTACAGTATCAACTGAAACCCTTAAAAATCTTGTTAATGGATTATTTGAAAGAGAAGCTGAAAATACAGTTTCAATTCTTGCAAGAGGTCGTGTGGGATATTTGAATTCAGCAGAAGGCCTTGGAATGCCATTTGCATGCCATAAAGGTCTTTTAAAAAAATATATGGTTGGACACAGTGATAATTTGAATCCAATCCTTAGAAAAATGGTTGATGATGGAGTTATTTTTTATGGAGTTCCACCACATAACGATATGGAGTTAATAAACATCAACCGGTTTGATGATTATTTGAAGGTAACTGAAAAAAAAAGAAGTAAATTTTGAAGTTTAGAATTCTTTCTGTTCTGTTTCCTCTTCAAGAAGGTCTAAACGATCTTCAATCTGTTCAACGATTTTTCCAAGTCCTTCCACCAGTTTCAGCGTGTCAAATGTCCAGTTTGCAACTAATTCATTGTCAATCTCGCCTTTTTCAATGTATCTGGTCATGATATCTTCCAAACTTCCAACTTCATCTAAAATTTCAAATAATTTTTTCTGCGCCATATAAAATCACTCCTAAAGATTATTTCATGGATATGAGTGCAGTAACAATGCATCCAATATTTTCGCCATTCATCCCCACAATTACTTCATCCTCTTTTATACCTGCAAACTGTCTTGAGCCGCTGCACCCAAGGGTGAAATTGGCAGTGTTATTGACGAAAGGACCGGCCACAGCATCAGCACATACTGACTGAATTCCTGAAAAACTTGCTTCTAATCTGCCTCCACGGGTGTAAACCATAGCTTGTGCCAGTTTCATTGCCTGGGCAGGCTTACAAATTACTATAATCACATCAGGATCAAATTTAACGTTTTCTAAGGGCGCATAAATGATAGCTTTCATCATGGGGTCTATTTTAGGGATTGCTTCCATTGTACGCTTTGCAGATCCTAAACTTTTGAATCTACCAAGGCTTTGATAAAATTCACCTGTTTTTATCTTCTCTGGAGTCTCTATTAATCCAATAGCGGCAGCCCCACCTTTACACATCTGTTCTTCACCTGTTGCATAGAACATTTCACCTTGAGCTGCTTTTTGGACCATTTCACAGTGCCTTATGTTTTCATCTATTTTTTCAATTCCTTCTGGAATGTTTTCTTCCCTTAAAACAAATTTTATTGCTACTGGAGATTTATCCAAGCCTAATTTTTCTTTAAGTTCCCTTGATACCATATCGTATCCTTCTACTTCGCAGGTGCCTTCTGCCATGCTTTTCACCGTTTTTATTATATTTTTTAAATTATTTAACTGTATTGCAGTTCTTTTTCATAAAAAATGATTTTGCAAAAGAAAGCTTACTTTGAATTCAAATGCTAAAATAAGTTGATGATGAAATGAAAGATATTTAGAGTAAAAATAGTAAAAATTAAAGATTATCCTGATTTAACCCCTTCAACAAGTTCTTCAATCTTGTTTTTAACATTAGAACTGTCTTCAACTACAGTACCGGTCACCACAATATCTGCACCAGCCTTTGCAATACGTGCAGCGGTTTTGCCGTCACGTATCCCTCCACCCACAATTACAATTATATTGCTCATTTTTTTAACTGCCGTAATCATGGCTTCTGGAACGTGTTTATCAGCACCAGAACCTGCTTCAAGATATAACAACCTCATTCCAAGGCATTCTGCAGCCATTGCATATGCAACAGCAATATCTGGCTTGTTTCTTGGAATCAATTTAGCGTCTCCTACCCATCCAACTGTTCCACCAGGTTCAACAACAAGATAGCCCATTGGAAGTATTTCAATTCCCATTTTTTTAATTGCGGGAGCGCCTAAAGCCTGGGCACCAGTTATCCAGTAGGGATTGCTTGAATTTAAAAGGCTCATAAAAAAAATTGCGTCTGCATATCTGCTTACACCACTAATATTTCCTGGAAAAAGAATAACTGGAACATCAACGCTTTCCTGCAGGGCTTTTGCAGTTGCATCAAGTTCTGTAGGTTCTGTAGTTGATCCGCCAAGCATTATTCCGTCTGTTCCTCCAGATACGGCTTCTTTTGCTATTCTTACAGCTTCTTCAGGACTCTGTTTTTCTGGATCTAAAAGTGTTAAATGTATTTTGTGGTCTTTTAATGTATTTTTAATGTAGTTTTCGACTTTCATTTTACCACGGCATGGAAAAATAATTATAATAATTGAAATCAATGTATAAATAAAAAATGGAGGATAACCCTCCGAATCGAAATAAAGGAATTTATCTATCCTCTTGACTCTTTAGCTTTTGGTCTTAGACCTTTGTAACCGCATTTTCTGCATGTTTTTGCAGTTGGGGGGTTTCTTGCATTACATTTTAAGCATATTTTGATATGGAATATTCTGTTTTCTGCTTCTTCAAATCTAGCCATTTATTATCCTCCTTATGTAATTATTTAATTTAATTTTAGATAGTTTAAAATATAAGTTATTCCAGGTATTTATTTTGAATTTCTACAACTTCCAAACTGTTTTTAGCTTTAGAATAGCTTTCTAAGAGCTCTTCATTGAGCTTTAGAAAATGAGGGCCCCATTTGAATGGAGACATAATGTCAACAGCTATATCTTTAAACCCAATTATATAAAAACCTGCTGCAATTGCCTCTGCAGTTGACAGTATACATGGTTTTCCATAATTGGTTGGATTTGCAGCTATCAAAAAGGGTAATGATCTGCTGTTTTTTCCTGTTTTTAGTCTAAAAGGAACTTTATCTAACCTTTTCCACGAACAATCAAGTCCTACAAGTCCTTTTTCCATTATTGTCTCTCTATCTTCACAAGATAAAGCTTTCTGTGAATAAGGATCCAGGATAATTGCACCGGCAGGTACCATATTTAATTTTGTAACTACTTTAACTTTTCCCTGTTTTCCAAGTTTAACCGTGGTGCATTTCTTACGATCACATTCTTCTTTGTGGTATACAACGATTCTCATTTCTAAAACACGTTCTAATCAATATTTCTTTTAGTTATTTAAAAGAAAACAATAAGTCACAACAACTGATTATATAGCTCCATATTTAAAAATTTATGCTTTTAAAAAAAAGACCTTTCATACTCTATTATCTGGGATACAGCCTCTTTTGCATCTTTTATGTCTTCAAGGTCATAATAACGCCCTCCTGATGCTAAGGCAATTTCCATGTTGGTGCTCCTACCATATTTAACAGATTTTTCAAAATTAACAACGATGGTAGTTATATCATTCTCTTTAAGGTTTTTTGCAGCATTAATGGCATCTCTTGTAGGGCCTTCCTTTATTCCCACATTAGGCATTCCATCGGTTAATATCATCATTATTGGAACATATTCCCTCTTTCTTTTCTCTTTTTTAAGCACTTCAAAACCTTTTTCAATTCCAGAAGCAAGAGGTGTGGTCCCACCTACTCTAATATTATCCACATACTCTTTAAATGAAACTGCACGTCTCGTTGTAGGGACAATAACTTCTGCACCCTGACCTTTAAACCCGATAACACTGATTCTATCCTTATGTCTGGCAGTATCGTCAATTAATTGATTTAGAATCCCTTTAACTTTATTTGCTTTCCTTTGTGAAAACATAGATCCGCTTACATCAACAACAAGTGCTATGGAAGCTCTTGAACCGTGTTTTCTCACTTTCTGGCGTATATCCTCATTTTCAACCTTAATTCTGCCATTTGATCTGATTGCAGCAGCCCGCAGAGTTGCATCTATAGCTATATCCTGATTACCATTTTTAGGAAATTTACTTTTTATGTATTTACCTTTCTGTGTCTTAGAATCAACTCGTTTTCCATAAAGACGATTTTTAGTTGCGCCTTTCATTTTAAGGAGCTTTTTTATGTCAATCTTCTCGCTATCAGCATCAACACTGCCTTTTTCATCTTCCTTACTTTGAAGTTTCATTCCTTTTTTTTGATCTTCACCCTGTTCAGCAGGTCCTGGAGAAATATTCACAGTTCTATTTTCTTTTTCATCATCTTCTTTTTCTTCTGGGGTTTCTTCAGGAGTTAAATCACCGTTTTCATTGTTATCTCCATTACCTCCTGATTGATCTTCATCACCGTCGCTTTTTTGATCTTCATCTGAAGGTGTTGATTCTCCTTTTGTATTATCCTGTTGTTCTTCTCCGCTTTGATCCTTTTCTTCTTCAGCAGTGTCAGAAATCGCTTTTTCCATCATTTGTTTAATTTTATTTTGGTCAAATGTTTTAGGAAGTCTTTCACCAAGAACAAGTAACATTGCCTCTTCCAAGTCATCATAAGTAACTTCAACGTGTTTATTGTAAGCTGCAATAGTTTTTGCTGTTTTTAATATGGCAATATCTGCCCTATGACCATCAACTCCTATATTAACGCTTACGTGTGCTATTGCTTTCATAATTTCAGAAGATACATTTATATTTTTAAGAAGTTTCCTTGCACTTAAAATGTTTTCAAGAATTTTCTGCTGTTCTTCCTTGAATTTGTCTGCAAATGCTTCAGGATCACTTTCAAACTCTTCCCTTCGTGCCATTATTTCAACACGGTCTTTTATGTCCATAATGCTGTGTGCGACAATATGCAGGCCAATTCTATCTGAAAGCTGTGGTCTAAGCTCACCTTCAGCAGGATTCATGGTTCCAACAAGTATGAACCGTGATGGATGGGATAGGGAGATTCCTTCTCTTTCTACAACATTTATGCCATAGGCAGCAGCGTCCAGCAGGACATCGACGATGTTATCATCCAGAAGGTTTATTTCGTCAATATAGAGTATATTTCTATTAGCTTCAGCAAGAATACCTGGCTCTAAGGCTTTAATACCTTCTTTAAGTGCTTTTTCAATATTTATTGATCCAAGAACACGGTCTTCAGTTGAACCCAGAGGAAGCTCCACAACGCGCATTTTCTTCTTTTCTATCTTCATGTCTTCAGATATACAAGAATCGCAAAGTGAACCTTTATCCTCAGGATCGCAGTTAAATGGACAGCCTTTTACCACTTTAATGGAGGGTAAGAGGTCAGCGAGAGCCCTGACTGCTGTGGTTTTACCAGTACCCTTGTCTCCTTTAATGAGCACTCCACCAATACCGGGATTAATTGCATTTAATATAAGTGCTTTTTTAATGTTTTCCTGACCAACAATTGCTGAAAATGGAAAAATAAGATTTTTCAATGATTTCACCGTTTTAGTGCTCTTAAATAATTTAAGATAAATCTGGTTGTATATATAAAATTTGTCCATAATTATATATACTGTTAATAATATTATGTGGAACTACAAATGATAATAATTTAGAAATTTTAGAAAAATCATTCATAACAAATAATAAATAAAATGTTCAACATAATGAAAAACGGTGGTAATAAATGTGTACTGTTGGAGGCCCAATGGCAGATATTAAAATGAAAAAGCTTAAAACCAGAAGATACAGGTGCCTGGATTGTGGAAACGAATTTAAGGGGCTTGGAAAAAGAGTAATATGTCCAGCATGCCAGTCAGAGAACGTAGAAGCCTTAGAATAGATAAGGATCAAATATTATTTTTAATTGGAAGTTCTGGCGAACTGGGCATCATCAAATCTGGCAGAAAAAAGCAGATATTTATAGGAATGCCTGATAAAGAAGAAATAGTTGTATTTCTTGAAGGTGAAGATTTAATAGTGGTTTCTGCATTCTGTAAGGGAAAAAAAGCAGAAAAAGGAATCAAGAGTTTGCTTTATCTGCTTAAAGATATGAATTTTCCAATTACTGTCCTTCCAGAAAACCACCCAACTTCATCAAGGTTACCTATGGTGGTTGCTACAGGAGATCACATTCGTTTAAACTGTAATATAGTTCCAGGCACCCATCCTGAGCAGGATATTTTATGTGCATGTGAGGATCTCTCAGGTACCGAAATAACAGCAACAGAAAAAGGTGTCGACATTTTAGGCTCAGTTAAGAAGTTTAAAATTGAAAAATTTTAATAGGGCTAAACTGCATTGCCTTATTTTAACCTGTTTAGATGGGTTAGTTTAATAAACATGAAAAAACTTAAGGGTATCTACCATGTGGGTTTATGAATTTTATCAAATTTTTGGACAAATAGTTTTTATTGCAGGTATTTTAATATTAATCCTGCTATCTGTTACACTTATTCTTGGAAAGGTTCTTATAAGGCAGGAAAAACTTATTTTCCCCCGGCTGCTCCTATTTACTATAGATGTATTTTACGGACTTTTCAAAAAATTCGCCGGTAATGTGGGAGTAGATGAAAAAATAGTGGATCAAATTGGTGTTGAAGTTAGAAATAAGGTCAATGAAAAGTCATTTAAACAAATTGATGATAAGGATAAGGTTTTAATACTCCCCCACTGTTTAAGAAACCCGAAATGCGAGGCCAAACTGAATATGACTGGTCTTCACTGTACTCACTGTAATCGGTGTGTAATAGGTGTTTTAAAAGAAAAGGCAGAAGATAGAGGATACGATGTATTTATTATACCTGGATCAACCTTTTTAAAGAAAATATCCAAAGAAAATAAATTTAAAGCCGTTTTAGGCGTTGCATGCTATCAGGATCTGAATCTGGCCATGATGAAACTTTCAGATTTCCACTGTCAGGGTGTGCCTCTTTTAAAAGATGGATGTGTCTGTACAAAGGTTGATACAAGGGCTGTTCTTGATAAAATGGGAATTGAACTCCCTCAAAATACTAAAATTCCTCAAAGTAATGTTACATGCAGTAAAGAACGTCTATCACGTAAACTACTTTAATTTTAATAAAGGATGTCCTCCATTGCAACTGCAAGTTTAAATAACCTCTGGTGGTTAGCCTATTAGGCTCTACTCTGGTAATTGAAGTTTTCCACTTCAATCATGCGGCTTAAAAGTTCACTTATTGTGTAAACTTCTGCACAAATAGTAATATTTAAATATTTGTATTTATGATAATATTAATTAGAAAGATGAAACACATAAGAGGTGAAACACATGGATTCAAAATACATAGTTGGAATAATAATAGTAATAATAGTAATAATCGGATCTGTCATCGTATTTGCAGGTATAGGCCGCCCACAACCAGAAACAATAAATGTGGTGGGTTCAACATCTGTACACCCAACAGCAGAAAGGTTAGCTGAAGCATATATGCAAAAGAACCCCTATATAACCATCCACACTGCTGGCCCTGGTACGGGTGAAGGTATTAAGAGTGCCAAGGATGGTACTGCAGACATTGGTACAGCTTCCAGAGATCTTAAAGAAGAGGAAAAGCCAGGACTGAACTGGACTGTTATTGGAAGGGATGGAATTGCTACCATAGTACACCCTGAAAACAATGTAAGTGATCTAACTAAAGAGCAGATCAGAGGTATATATTTAGGTGAGATCACAAACTGGAGAGAAGTGGGTGGAGCTGATGCAACAATCAATGTTGTAACCAGAGAAGAAGGTTCTGGTACAAGAGGAGCATTCGAAGATATCGTAATGGATGATGAGTCAATTAAACCTGGTGCTATAGTGCAGGGTTCAACTGGATCTGTAATGGAAGCTGTAAGACATGATCCAAATGCAATAGGCTATGCGTCCTTAGCCTATCTAACTCCAGATGTTAAAGCTTTAAGCGTCGGTGGTGTGACACCATCACCAGAAACAGTATTAGATGGTACTTACGAAATACAGAGACCATTTTTGTTTTTAACCAGAGGTGAACCAACAGGCGCTGTTAAAGCATTTATCGACTGGGTCTTAGGTCCTGAAGGACAGACAATAATAAAAGATGAAGGGTTAGTACCTGTAGGCTAAGTGGGTTTTAACCACTAACCTCTTTTGGAATTCTTTTTAAATTATTTTAATTCAAAAAGCTTAATTTGCAATCATTAAATTATATCATCATGTTTATCACCTAAAGCAAGATGTTTTATAATTTCATGAGGTATTCAAATGTATAAGAAACTGGAAGAAATTTTTGTGGAAAAATCATTACTCATAGCTGCAACATCAGCAAGCATCATAATCCTTTTTATAATTTTTTTTATTTTTAGAGAAGGCCTTCCTGCAGTTATTAACGTTGGGGTTTTTAGCTTTATGTTTGGAACTGAATGGTCACCTTTAAGAGGCTATTTTGGCGCTTTACCTATGATAATAGGGTCTCTGTACATAACAGGGCTATCTTTACTCATGGCAGTTCCCCTATCTCTATGCTGTGCCATATTTTTAGCTGAAATTGCGCCCCGCCAAATGAGAATGATTTTAAAGCCTGCATTACAGGCTTTAGCAGGTGTTCCTTCTGTAGTATATGGATTTTTTGGGATTACAATCATTGTCCCATTTATAAGGGAGCAGTTTGGAGGTACAGGATTCAGTATTCTTGCAGCATCCATAATTTTAACTGTTATGATTCTTCCAACAATAACCAGTTTATCAGAAGATGCTATAAAATCCATTCCCCTGGAATATAAAGAAGCGTCCCTTGCGCTTGGAGCAACTAACTGGCAAACTATTAAAAACGTTATTTTCCCTGCAGCACTACCTGGAATTTTAACTGGAATTCTCCTGGGATTAGCACAAGGAATTGGAGAAACTATGATAGTTATGGTTGCAGGGAATGTTGCACTTGTTCCAGATTCAATTCTTGATCCAGCAAGGGCTTTAACAGCTAATATAGCACTTGAAATGGGTTACGCAACAGAAATACATTACAGTGCTCTTTTTGCAACAGGCATAATCCTGTTCTTCTTGATATTGCTTCTTCTGGCTATAGCCAATTACGTTTATTATAGAAAGCGAGTTATTATTGGTGGGGGCTACCTTTAATGTCATCAAGAATAGAAGGTATTAAAAAAGTTCCACGGAAGAAATTAAATTTAAATTTTAAACTTATATCACCAAAAAATGCTCAAAAGATAATGAAAGGAGTATTCTGGTGGGCAGGAATTCTTGCAATTCTCATATTACTGGCTGTTACTGGCTATATAATTATAATGGGATCACCAGTTATAAATCTGGAATTTCTGCTTAATAGACCCCTTGACGCTGGTAGGGCTGGGGGTATATTTCCCATGATAGTTTCAACCATTTATGTAGCTCTCATTGCTGTCCTCGTTGCAGTTCCACTGGGTGTTGGAGCTGGAATTTATATAGCAGAATATGCTGGTCATGATAGCAAAATACTTAAAGCCATAAGATTTACTACTGAAACACTTGCATCTATTCCATCAATAGTATTAGGTCTCTTTGGGTTAGCATTTTTTGTCATCTTCCTTGGGTTTGGATTCAGCGTATTGTCAGGAGGACTTGTATTAGCTATTATGGCCCTTCCAATGATAATACATGCCTCTGAAGTTTCTATCGAAGCAGTTCCTCAATATTATAGAGAGGGAAGCCTTGCACTGGGAGCTACTAAATGGCAGACAGTATACAGGGTTGTGTTACCTGCTGCAATTCCAGGAATTGCTACTGGTGTGATCCTGGGGATGGTAAGAGCTATTGCAGAAACTGCAGCTATTATGTATACGGTAGGTGCATCGACAAGAGTTCCAATATCGATTTTTGATCCTGCAAGACCATTACCTTTTCATCTTTATATAATGGCAACTGAAGGTATATCTCTTGAAAATGCTTTTGGAACTGCAGCAGTTCTTGTTACTATAGTACTTATAATAACTATTGTTACTAACGTGATGGTTGAAAAACAGGTTAGAAAAATGATGGGGCGATAAAATGGAAGCAATTGAAAGCGTTCATTTAGTGTCTTTTTCGAGGAAACACTAAAGTCCAAACTAACCATAATCATCTTCTGATAAATGTTCATAAATCTCCCTTTTTGAATTCTATTAATTTAATCGTTGTAAATGAAAATATCTTCCATCTTGACTTTGAAAAATCTGGCTATTTTAAAAGTTAGAACTAATGAAGGGCGTAATTTCTTTCAAATGTATGCTTACTTCAATTGAAATGATAAAAAATAATAACCATTATCACTTAAATTGATACATGGAAAAAAAGAGTTCCATGAAGATGTGCTGGAGTTTCTGACAGAATTAGGAAAGGCATTAACTTCTTCTGGTACATGGAGTTGATTTAATGAAAAAGGTTATTATGTTGTCTGCAAGTCCAAGGCCAAGCGGAAATACTTACCAGGTCCTTGAAGAATGTGCTAAAGTGATAGAAGACGAAGGTTTAGAAGTTGAAATAGTCTCTTTTGCTGGAAAAAACATCAGATCATGCATTGCATGTGGTATATGCAGGGAGTTAAATGAATGCAGCCTTGATGATGGACTGAACGAAATCATATCAAAAATAAGGGGAGCTGAAGGATTTATAGTAGGTTCACCAGTTTATTTTGGAACTGCACGTGGAGATATAATGTCAGCAATGCAGAGAATAGGTATGGTGTCTCGATCTAACGATAATTTCTTATCATGGAAAGTAGGTGGCCCCATAGCAGTTGCAAGAAGGGGAGGGCACACTTCTACGATTCAGGAAATGTTAATGTTCTTTTTTATTAACGATATGATTGTTCCAGGTTCCACTTACTGGAATATGGTCTTTGGTCATGCCCAGGGGGAAGTGCAGGATGATGATGAGGGGATGGAGACTGTAAGAAAATTTGGATATAATGTTGCCACTTTAATTAAAAAAATAAGTTAAATATGCTTAAATTCATTTAATATTTCTATTTTTGAGTAAAGGACATAATTACAAAACTATTTGAACAATTAAGTACACATTAAATCAAGTGATGGATATGAAAATAGCTGTAGCAACGTCTAATAGTAAAGATGTAGATCATTTTGGTAAAGCGCAAGGATTCATGATTTATAAATTTGACGAAGAAAACATGGTTTTTATTGAAAAAAGAGATTCAAAGAAGATTAAAGGCGAAAGGCATCAGTGGCAGAAATCACTGGATGCTGTTAAAGACTGTGAAGTTGTTATTTGTGCTCAGGCAGGGCTTAAAGGTAAAATTGGCCTTAAAAATGCAGGTATTAAGCTTGTAGAAGATGAAGGTACAGTTGAAGAGGTTATTGAAAGGTATGTGAGTCATTACAAATTCATGAAGAAACCATTAAATTTTTGAGGAAAAATAAAATTGCAACTTCAAAGTATAAATAGGACAGTAACAATAGTAGAATATACCTTTGGGCGGATTTTTAAAATATTAAATAAACATAAATCAGTACTGTGAAACCTGATTTAATAAGTTTACCTGATTTCCATAAATTTATAAACTATGAATGAGATTGTATAATAAGTGATTTTTACCTAAACTATCAACTCCTGATTTACTGTAAAAGTTCTTTTTAACATGTTTGATAAAAATAAGGAAAAATGCTAAGCAGGCTTTAAAAAAGCAATTCGTTAAATAAAATTAAAGGTGATATTATGGCTAAAGCAAGACGTAGAAGAGTACGAGATACGTGGAAAGAAAAACAATGGTATAAGATTATGACTCCCACAGATTTTGGAGATGCTGAAATAGGAACCACCCCTGCAAGAGACCCGGATATGCTCTTAAAAAGAGGTGTTGAATCATCAATGAGAGAATTGACCGGTGACTTCTCTAAACAGTACATTAAACTCCATTTCCAGATAAATAACGTTGCCGGTGATGTTGCAAATACAAAATTCATGGGACATAATGTTACAACAGATTATGTTAGAAGCATGATAAGAAGGGGTACAAGTAGAATAGATTCAATCTCTGATGTAATCACAAAGGAAGGTTACAGGGTCAACGTCCATATAATTACTGTTACAGTTAAAAGGGCAAAATCTTCACAGCAAAAACTTATCAGAGAGACAATGGGCAGACTTATACAGGAATTAGCCGATGGAAAAACTTTCCAGGAACTTGTTGAAGGCGTGGTATCTGGAAAAATGGCTTCCACAATATACCACGAAACAAAGAAAATATACCCGTTAAAAAGAGTTGAAATAATTAAAACTCAGGTAATTGAAGAACCTGAATAGTTCAACTACTTTAAAAACACTCATGATGGGAGTTAAATGATTAATCTGGAATATCTAATCCTTGTTTTGATCATAGGACTTTTAACGTATGTTAGAAAGGCCCTTGATCTATTTGGATCCATTTTCATGATCATCATGGGTATAATAATTATTTTTACAGCTGGAATCAACTGGCTTCTTTTAATATTTGCTTTTCTGCTTCTGGGTCTGGTTTCCACAAAATATCGCCACGAATACAAAAAAGAAATCGGCGTTTATGAAGGAACAAGAAGCGTGAAAAATGTGATTTCAAACGGTATAGTTCCTTTTATAATGGCAGCATTTGGAAATTACGCTGGTTTTATTGGTTCTATTGCAGTAGCAACGGCAGATACACTTGCAAGTGAAATAGGGGTTGTGGATAAACATCCCCGACTTATAACTGATTTTAAAAAAGTCCCTCCAGGAACAGATGGCGGAGTTTCTCCAGTTGGAACTGCAGCAGGAATAATCGGTGCTGGAATAATAGGGGCATGTGCTTATTTTTTAGGAATAGCTGATGATCCGTTTAATGCACTGAAAATAGCCATAATAGCAGGTACATTAGGGTGTTTTATTGACAGTATTCTGGGAGCAGTTCTTGAGTCAAGAAATTATATTACAAATGAACATGTTAATCTTTTTGCCACGGTTGCAGGGGCCATTTTAGGAATTTTAATAGTTTAAAGAATAATTGTATATAAAAGAAATATTATAAGTAATATAATTCATAATAATGGCTTGTAAACAGGTGATGATAGTGAAGGGAATCATAATGATAATAGATGGGATGTCAGATCGTCCCTTAAAAGAGCTCGGATATAAAACTCCTCTTGAATCTGCTAAAACACCCAATATGGATAAATTAGCGAAAATGGGGATAACTGGAATCATGGATCCAATAAGTCCTGGAATAAGGGCTGGAAGTGACACATCCCACATTTCAATACTTGGATACAATCCATATGAGGCATATACTGGCAGGGGCCCATTTGAAGCTGCAGGAGTAGGTGTGGCTGTTAAAGCTGGCGATATAGCGTTTAGATGTAACTTTTCCACTGTAGATGAAAATGGAATAGTTACAGATAGAAGAGCAGGTAGAATTAGAGAAGGCACAGATAAGCTTGCTGAATCCATAAATTCATTGAAATTAGAAGGCTTTGAAGAAGTGGATGTAATATTCAAAGAATCCACAGGACACCGGGCAGTGCTTGTACTTCGAGGAGAAGGATTATCTGATAACATATCTGACGCTGACCCCAAACATAACGGAAAACCTCCAAAAAAAGTTGTTCCATTAGATGATTCAAAAGAAGCAACAAAAACCGCCGAAATACTCAATAAATTCGTTGAAAAATCCCATGAAATACTGAATAATCATCCAGTTAATCTTAAGCGAATTGAAGAGAACAAAAATCCAGCCAATATCATACTTCCAAGGGGAGTGGGAGCAGTTCCAAACTTCACTTCATTTAATGAGAAATATGGACTTAAAGCAGCATGTATAGCAGAAACAGGCCTTATAAAGGGAATTGGAAAAATAGCAGGTATGGATCTAATCAATGTTGAAGGTGCAACCGGAGGAATTGACACAAACCTTGAAAATATCACACAAAGCATTTTAGATGTAGCTATGGGCAGCGATTATGATTTTATTCTTATTAATATAGATGGGGCAGACGAAGCAGGTCATGATGGACAGGTTTTAGAAAAAGTGAACTTCATCGAAAGGACTGATGCCGTAATTGGCAGAATAATGGAAATAGAAGATATTTATTTCATTTTAACCGCAGACCATTCAACCCCTATTTCAGTTGGGGATCATACAGGTGATCCAGTCCCTATTGTAATAAAAGGACCAGAAGTAAGGGTAGATAATGTAAATGAATTTAATGAAAGGGCTGTAACAGCTGGAGGCCTCTGTAGAATAAGGGGTTGTGATGTAATGAACATCTTAACAGATCTGATGAATAAATCTGAAAAATTTGGTGCATAAAATGGATGATATGATCCCCATCCCCAGGCTCTTTGGTACATCCGGTATCAGAGGAAAAATAGGTAATGAAATTACACTGAAATTAATAACTGAACTTGGTATGGCTGTGGCAACATATGTTGGAGGTAAAGGGCATAAAATCGTCGTAGGATACGATTCAAGGACTTCAAATAGAATGGTAGAAAATGCAATTACAGCAGGCATCTTACAGTGTGGGTGTGACGTAATCCAGCTTGGAATGGTTCCAACACCTGTCGTTGGATATGCAGCTGGGAAACTAAAAGCTGATTTAGGAATTATGATAACCGCCTCCCATAACCCTTCCCCCTACAATGGAATTAAACTCTGGAACCCCACAGGCATGGCTTATACCCAGGACCAGGAAAGAACAATAGAGAAAATTATCCACGAAAAAAGCTTTTATAAGGTGCCCTGGGAAGATATAGGGAAAATTAAGGATAACAGCAGTGTTATTTCTGATTATGTTAATGATCTACTGGACAATGTTGATATCAAAGGAAATTTAAAGGTTATCGTTGACTGTGGAAATGGTGCAGGTTCATATATTTCTCCAATGGTCTTAAGAAAGGCCGGTCTGGAGGTTATAACTTTAAACTGTCAACCAGATGGATTTTTCCCGGGTAGATATCCTGAACCATCTGAAGCCAACCTGTCAGAACTCATGAAAGTGGTAAAAGCAACAGGAGCAAATATTGGGATTGCACACGATGGAGATGCCGATAGAATGGTGGCAGTAGATGATAATGGGAAAATGGCTGATTTTGACAAACTCTTAGCACTTGTATCCAGTAAAATTGGTGGAAAAGTAGTAACCACTGTAGATGCATCTTTTTGCATTGATAAATGCCTGGAAAAAGAAGGCGGAGAAGTTGTAAGAACCAAAGTCGGTGATGTGCACGTTGCAGAAGTAATAGTAGAAACTAATGCCTCTTTTGGTGGAGAACCCTCCGGAACATGGTTACATCCCTATTTTTGCATGTGTCCGGACGGTATACTTTCTGCACTTAAAGTAATTGAAATTATTGAAAAAAATGGACCACTTTCTAAACTTTTAGATGAAATACCAAGCTATCCAACTGTAAGAGATAAAATAGAATGTGAAAACATCCAGAAAACATTAATAATGGAAAAGGTTAAGGAAGAACTTCCTGACTGTTTTGAAGATGTAAACGATGTTAATTTTATTGATGGGGTTAGAATTTCTATGAATGATGGTAGCTGGGTTTTAATACGGCCTTCCGGTACAGAATCATATATTAGAATTACCTTAGAAAGTATAACCATGGAAAAGGCCAGAGAAATCAGAAATATTTCCAGAGAATTCATTGAGGGGATTTTATGAAAGGAGTGATCCTTACTGCAGGTGAAAGCACCAGAATGCGTCCCCTGACCTTAACCCGGCCAAAGACCATGCTCCAGGTAGGTGGAAAGCCCATACTTCAGTATAGTGTGGAAGCATTAAGGGACGCAGGAATTAAAGATATTATAATGGTGGTAGGGTATAAGAAAGAAACCATTGAGGACTATTTTGGAAATGGGACTTCATTTGGAGTAAACATAAGTTATGTTGTTCAAAAGGAGAGGCTTGGAACAGCTCATGCAATAAAATCAGTGCACAGCGCAGTTGATGATGAATTTATAGTTTTAAATGGAGATATAATAGTTGATCCGCGACTTATTGTGGATTTAATTGCTAATTATGAGTCTGAAGATGCTTCATCACTTCTAATGCTTAGCGAAGTTGAAGATCCCTCCTCATTTGGTGTTGTGGAAATAGAAGGGAACATAATAAAGAATATTGTTGAAAAACCATCGCCAGAAGAAGCTCCAAGTAAGCTCATAAATGCAGGAATTTATGTATTTAATAAAACCATCTTTGAAGCTATCAGTAAAACAGAGAAGTCAGAAAGAGGGGAATATGAAATAACAGATTCTCTTAAAATCCAGATAAAGGAAGATAAGAAGGTTATAGGCTTAAAATCCAAGGATAAATGGATAGACATAGGACGCCCATGGGAACTTCTGGATGTAAATGAACACTTTTTAACTGGAAGAAAAGAGAAAATCCTTGGAGAAATCGAGGAAGGAGTTACCATACACGGCCCTTTAATCCTTGGAAAAAATAGCATCATCCGTTCTGGAACATACATCTTCGGCCCGGTTTTTATTGGTGAAGGGTGTGATATAGGTCCTAATTCTTATTTAAGGAAATATTCTTATCTTGGAAATAATGTAAATGTTGGAAATGCTGTTGAAATTAAAAATTCTATCATAATGGATGGAACTAACGTTAATCACCTTTCCTATGTAGGAGATTCAATTATAGGTGCTAATTGTAATATTGCTGCAGGTACAAACATTGCAAATTTACGGTTTGATAATAAGAACGTTAAAATGAACGTTAAAGGGGAAAGATGTGACTGCGGCACAAGAAAGCTGGGAGCAGTACTTGGCGATAATGTAAAAACAGGAATTAATTCAAGTTTCAATCCCGGAGTAAAGGTGGGTATAAACTCGGCGGTTGGTTCTGGAACTATAATTTATGAGGACATACCTTCAAATACCTTAATTCTTGTAAAACAGGAGTATAAAACCATAAAATATAATAATAAATAGCTTAATTATTCTTTTAAAGTGATATTTATGAAAAAAACTGTTAAAATATTTGAAGGCGCACAGATAATAGGAAACGTTGAAATAGATGAAGACAGTTCAGTATGGTATAATGCTGTTATCAGGGGAGATATAAGCCCTATAAAAATTGGAAAATGCTCCAATATTCAGGATAACTGTGTTATTCATTCAGATTCTTCTTCATTTCCAGTTATACTTGGAGATTACGTTTCAGTAGGACATGCAGCTGTGCTGCATGGATGTGAAATTGGTGATAATACCTTAATTGGGATTAATTCTACAGTTTTAAACGGTGCAAAAATTGGTAAAAACAGTATTGTAGGAGCTGGAGCAGTGGTTACAGAAGGAAAAGAGTTTGAAGAAGGGAGTTTAATATTAGGGATTCCTGCAAAAGCTGTAAAAAAACTGAATAATGAAGAAATAAACAGTATTAAAGAGAACGCACTTAAATATAAAAACATATCACAGAGGGAAAAATAAAAATAATATTTCCATGTAATCTTAAAGTAAAGAAAGTGAAATCATGGTGAAAGTGAAAAAAATCATAAAAAAGCTTGATCCTTACGTTCCGGGCAGGTCAATTGATGAAATAGCAGATAAATATGGTATTAACAAAAACGATATAATAAAACTTGGATCAAATGAAAATCCATTGGGTCCATCAAAAAAAGCAGTGGATGCCATAATTAAAACTGCTGAATCAATACACCAGTATCCTGAATCTAATTTAGAATATTTAAAAAATAAAATAGCAAAATATGCTGGTGTTCAAGCTTCCAATATAATTATAGGTGGGGATGGGGCTGATGAAATTCTCGATGTCCTTGGAAAAACACTGATAGAGCCAGGAGATGAGTTTATAGTTCCCATTCCCTCTTACATGTATTATGAATTCATATTAAAAATCCAGGGTGCAGTTCCAGTCTATGCCAGATGGGATGTAGAAGAAAATAAACTTGATGTGCAGTCAGTTTTAGATGCCTTATCTTCAAAAACAAAAATAATCTTTTTATGCACTCCCAATAATCCCACCGGTGGCTTAATAGATAAAGAAGATATTAAAAAAGTGCTTGAAAGCACAGATGTACTTGTTGTTGTTGATGAGGCATATTTCGAGTTTGGAGAAGTTAATAATATAGATTTACTTGAAAACTATGATAATTTATTAATACTTCGAACCTTTTCAAAGGTTTTTGGACTTGCAGGGATGAGGATAGGTTATGCTATCTCCAATCCAGAGTTTATTGAGTATATGCACCGCGTAAAACCAGTTTTCAGTTTGACAAAGCTTTCATACGTAGCAGCACTTGCAACGCTGGATGATGAAGATTATATTAAAAAATCCATTGAAACAGGAATAGAAAGCAGAGAATATCTCTATGAAAACATGTCAAAATTTAATAAACTTGATGTTTATCCTTCCAAAGCGAATTATCTTCTTGTTGATGTTAGAAAAACTGGAATGAATTCCTATGAATTTGAAGATATGCTTTTAAAGAGGGGAATTATAGTAAGAAACTGTAACTCCTTTAAGGGGCTGGATGAGTACTGGATAAGGGTGAGTACAGGTACACTAAAAGAAGATAAACGTTTTATTGAAGTATTGGATGATTTAATTGGATAAGTTTTTCAGGCGGTATAAGTGATAATAAGTGAAATGATTACATCCTCCCTGGAATATCCAGAAAAAATCTCTCTTGTTATATTTACTGGAGGATGCACTTTAAAATGTCCCTACTGCCATAACCCGGAAATAATAGACGGTGGAAAATTAGTAGAAATTGCAGAAATTACAGAAGAAATTGAAAATTCACTGGATTTTATAGATAGTGTTGTAATAACTGGTGGAGAGCCACTTATACAACATGAAGATATCGAAAAAATTTTTAAATTCTGCAAAAAGAAGGGGTTAAAAACCAAGCTTGATACAAATGGATGCTTTCCTTTAAGACTTGAAAAAATCATAAGATTACTGGATTATGTGGCACTGGATGTTAAAGCTCCCTTCGATAAATACAGAGAAATTATTGGTTCTTCCATTGGAGAAGAGGTAAAAAAAAGCATGGAAACCTGTATAAAAGCAGGTGTTTACCTTGAATGCAGAACAACTTATGTGCCCTATTTACTGGAAACTGAAGATGTAATTGAAATTGCAAAGAATGTAACTGCTGATATGTATACGCTGCAACAATTCCGGGATAAGATTGTACTTGACGAAAAGTTATACGGCACCCCGGTTCCATCAAGGGATGAACTTAAAAAAATAGCAAAAATGATAAAACCATTTCAAGGAAAGGTGAAAATAAAAACAGCAGAATTTGGGGAAGAAGTGATCAAATGATATTTTAATGAATGGAGGTTAAAATGCCCATATTATTATTTGGAAGCAGTCATCTTGAACTTATAACTGGAAAAAAGATTACAACAATACGAAAACTGTGGAAAAAGCCCTTATCTCCTGGAGATCGCCTGCATTGCTACTGGAATTTAGTTTCCAAAGAACGCGAAAAACTCTTTGAAGCAGAAGTAACCAGTGTGAAGACAGTTAAATTTAAAGATATCATCAAAGACAACCAGCTTGCAATGGAAGAAGGATACAAAAATGCTGCAGAACTTGAAAAAGAATTCAGGAAAATGTATCCCGATAATACTGATGATGATTCTTTATTCCAGATAATAAAATTTAAAAAATACTCTGTTGAAGAATGGGAAGGCGAAAAAATTGATGAACAAGTGATGATAACTAAAAGGGCAGATATATTATTTGATTCAGGTAGGTACAGTGATTCTGTAATGTGTTACACTGCAGCGCTGAAATTTAACCCTGAAGATGTTTATCTTCTAAATAAAAAAGGAGATAATCTGACCAGGCTTGGCAGATTTGATGAAGCAATTGAAAATTACAATAAAGCTTTAAAAATAAATCCTGAAAATGAATTTATCTGGAACAATAAAGCAACAGCACTTCTGTACTCCAATAAACCAGAAGAGGCTTTAAAATGTAATACAAAGGCTCTTAAGTTGAATAAAAGCAATGTAGTTGTTCTATACTGGAGAGGACTCATTTTAGAAATGCTTGGAAAACTTGAAGATTCCCTGAAGTGTTATGATGAAGTTTTGAAGTTAGATCCTGAAAATCCTGAGGTATGGAATGCGCGCGGAAATGTTTTAAGCGAGCTTCAAATAACTGAAGAAGCGCTAAAATCTTACGATAAATCTCTGGAGCTCTGTCTTGATAAAGCACCTGATGCATCCACATGGAATCGTAAAGGAAATGCTCTTTTAGAACTTGGAAGATTTAAAGAAGCTGTAGAATGTTACAGTGAGGCTTTAAAACTGAACCCTGGAAATGATATATTTTTAAGTAATAGAGGGGTGGCCCTGATGGAATTGGGAGAATTTGAAAAGGCAGCGGAATGCTTTAGCAGAGCATTAGTTGAAAATCCTGAAAATGAGGATGCCCGGGTTTTAAAGGATGAGTGTTTGGAGAATTATTAAGTTTTATAGTACACTTTCTATATATTACCATGGAGGTTTAAATTTTATTTCATCAAACTATTTAATATTTAAAATCAAAGTAGAACCATACAGAAAGGTTTATAATATAACAATTGTTATATCATATTAAATATGGATTTACATATTGATTTTTGACATTATGATATTTCATAAATTATTTGGAGGAATTATATGTTACATGGAACAGAAGTTTTAAAAAAAGGATTTGCCAAAATGACTAAAGGAGGAGTCATAATGGACGTTGTAAATGCAGAACAGGCAGAAATTGCAGAAAATTCAGGTGCTGTAGCAGTAATGGCCCTTGAAAAGGTTCCAGCAGACATAAGAGCTGCAGGAGGGGTTGCAAGGATGGCAGATCCTTCAAAGGTTATTGAAATAATGGATGCAGTTTCAATACCGGTCATGGCAAAAATTAGAATAGGTCATTTTGTAGAAGCACAGATACTGGAATCTCTTGGAGTGGATATGATCGATGAAAGTGAAGTTTTAACTCCTGCAGATGAAAAATACCATGTTGATAAAAAGAAATTCACCATTCCCTTTGTATGCGGTGCAAGAAACCTGGGAGAAGCACTAAGAAGAATAGACGAAGGTGCTGCTATGATAAGGACCAAAGGAGAAGCTGGAACTGGAAATGTAGTTGAAGCTGTAAGACACATGAGAAAGATACAGGGAACCATTAGAGAAATTCAAAATAAAACAGAAGAAGAGCTTTGGGGGGTTTCAAGAAAAATAGAAGCTCCTTACGAACTTGTAAAGCAAACTGCTGAATTAGGAAAACTACCTGTTGTAAATTTTGCTGCAGGAGGAGTTGCAACACCTGCAGACGCCGCGCTAATGATGCAGCTTGGAGCAGATGGTGTTTTTGTTGGATCTGGAATATTCAAGTCAGAAAAACCTGAAGTCGTTGCAAAGGCAATAACAGAAGCAACCGCTAACTATGAAGATGCGGAAATACTGGCAAATGTCTCCAGAAATCTTGGAAAAGCAATGCCCGGTCTTGAAATAAGCCAGATTCCAGAAGAAGAAAGGCTGCAGTCCAGAGGATGGTAAATTCAAATTACCTCATTTTCTTTTTTTTTATATTCAAAATTTTATAGCACGCACTGAAATTATAAGGTGCATGTCCTGCACAATTCATGTCCAGTACCTTTAATTACGGCGCTCCCCCGGAACCACCTAAATTTTCACCTGTTTTGGCATCTATAATTATCTGGCCTGCAATATTATCATTCAACATTACAGGTACAATATAAACTTTTTTTCCCTCTGTTTTAAGCATTGGCTCGCCAGGTGTTGCTCCAGACTGGTTTATATACTTTTTAGCTATATTTTTGGCCTCTTCAGAAGATATTTTTACATCAGTGTTGTTTGTAGCATTGTTTCCAGATGTATTTTGTTGTAATGTCTGATTCCCAGTATTCGTAGCGTTCTGTGTATCCTCAACGCATCCAGAAACTCCTACAATTAAAATCAAGACTGCTATAAGGCCTATAGCTGATTTATTTTTCATATTAATTTCTCCTTTTCTTTGAATATCCATTAGTAGCCATCTCTAATAAACTTTTTTAATTTTAGCCGCTGCACCAATCACTTATAAGGTGTTCAATTCATTCGGCAGCCCCTCACCTCTTTCTTCAGTTTTCATCCTTAAATATTTTCAACTGAATTATTTAGAAGTTTGAATTGTAGAAAGGTATCCTTTTAAGTCTCCTAAAATTCCTTTTGCATAAAATAGCGAAAAAATAATTCCCATCATGTTAATGAGCCAGAAAGATATGAATCTATCCAAAATAGCAATGCCTGCACTTGTACTTTCTGGAATTCCAAAAAACATGCATAAGCCAGTTAAAGAAATTTCAACCGCGCCGATACCGCCGGGAAGTGCAGTTACAACTCCGGTAATATTAGCAAGCAGTAATATGATGATTACAGTAACCAGTCCAATATCTATATTAAATGCATAAAAAACAAGTAAAAGGCGTGAACATTCTAAAATCCATGAAATAACAGTTAATATTAAAATAAACGACATATTTTTGCTGTTGCTGTAAGACCTTGTATAATTAACCATTCCTTTTAGTCCATTAATCACTTTATAGTATAACTTTTCCAGATAACGGTCTTTAACTGGTAATTTTGATAAAACATGGTGTATTTTATCATATAACCATAAACCAGAGCCTTCTTTCCAGTTTAGAAGATAAATAGCAATTAGGGTAATAAACATTAAACCTGCGCCAATTAAGGCAATCACACGAATTTTTTCCATAAATGCAGCAGATAAAACCAGTAAAAATCCAACTATTATTAAATCAGCAAATCTTTCTGTTAATCCTGCAGATAAACCCTGGTGTAAACTTATTTTATTTATCTTTTTACCGGCAATGGCAGTTAAAGCTATCCCGCCTGCCCTCATAGGACTTAAATTGCTACCTAAAAGTCCGATGGTCCTTACAACAAAATTATCTTTAAATTCGTAGGGTTTATTTACAATAAAACCCCACCTGATTGATTTTACAAAGATGGCTGAAAGATAAACAAGGATTGCAGCTGCAAAATATGTTTTATTGATATCTTTAATGGTATAATATAAATTTACAGGCCCTATCCATAAAACAAGAACCACTAAAAGTGCTAACCCCAGGATAAAGATATAAATAGATCTCAAAATGTTTAACTCCACTTCGATGATTAAAAAGTTCGAATCACTGCTTTAAAAATGTATTTTTAAAATTACTATATCCTCTCTGCAATTTAAATTTTTATATGCATCTTTTTGGTTAACTTAGTATTTAATCCCATCAACTTACAGGATTTCTAAATCCAAAAAATAAGGGTGAAACCATTCCTATGTAATCTGATCTTAATATTAAGTATCCAGTTCCAGTATAATATCTAATTAAGGGTTTAATTACTAATTTAGACTCTTAACTTATTAAATAACTGTTAAAACAGGCAATCTATATATAGAATGCATTATTAATTTATTTAATATGGCAGAAAGTGAAGATATAATCAGAGAGCCTGAAGAGTACTATCTGGAACTTCAGGAAATGTATCTTGATGAATCAGAAATTAATTTATCAACTGATTTTGAAGCAAGGTCTTCACTGGTAAAATTAAAACGTTTAAAAAGTGAAGTTTTAGCCTTAAGACGCGAGATCACGAGGGACATGAGGACAATTAGAAATATGTATCTTGACGAGTCAATAATCGAAAGGCCTAAAATACTTGGTTTTTTTAGGATTGGAAAAAAACTTTCTCCAGCTCAAAAAAGAAAAAAATTGATATATGAACGTGAAAAAAGCCTGATTCCCTACAGAGAAATTGTGGAAATGGTAGATGATTATCTTGGGCAAATTGAAGATCTTGAAAAATACATCAAAAATGAAGTTTTAGAGACCTATTCCATTCCAAAATATACTAAAGTAACCAGAAAAAAACAAGATGGAAGCTATTAACAACTTCCAAGTTTATTTAGTGATAATGTACTAAATCTATCTTTTCTTCTGCTTTCACTTTTTTCATAGCCTTTTTGAAATATTTCATTTCAACATTTTCAGCTTCTATATTGTCTCTAAGTGTTAACATTACTGCTTCACGGCAAACTGCTTCAATATCTGCACCTACATAGCCTTCAGTATTTTTAGCAAGGTATTTTAAGTCCACATCATCTGCAAGGGGCATCTTCCCTGTGTGAACTTTGAATATTTCCATTCGTGATTCTTCATCTGGATCGTCAACTTTAACGTGCCTGTCAAATCTTCCAGGTCGTAGTAATGCTGGATCAATGATATCAACTCTGTTTGTCGCTGCAATAACTGCAACATCCTGGAGTTCTTCCATTCCATCGATTTCAGTTAAAAGCTGGTTAACCACCCTCTGGGTAACTCCTGAATCTGAACTTCCACCACTCCTTGTAGATGCAATAGAGTCTATTTCATCAAAGAAAATCACAGTTGGCGCCGTTTGTCTTGCTTTTCTGAATACTTCCCTAACTCCCTTTTCAGATTCTCCAACCCATTTTGATAAGAGTTCAGGACCTTTTACTGCTATGAAGTTTGAATCACTCTCGTTAGCAACTGCCTTTGCAAGCAATGTTTTACCGGTTCCAGGAGGGCCGTAAATGAGCACTCCTTTAGGTGGTCTAACTCCAAATTTCTCGAAGTTTTCAGGATACTTTAAAGGCCATTCCACAGCTTCTTTTAATTCCTGTTTTGCCTTTTCAAGACCACCGATATCATCCCATTTAATGTCCGGAACCTGTACAAGCACTTCACGAAGTGCTGATGGCTGAATTTCTTTTAAAGCCTCTTTAAAGTCTGATTTTTTAACGATCATTTTCTGGAGTATTTCCTTTGGAATTTCCTCATCTGCCTTGATATCGGGTAATATCCTCCTTAACACTCGCATTGCAGATTCTTTAGCTAAAGCTTCCAGATCTGCCCCTACAAATCCATGAGTAACCTCTGCAATTTCGTCTAAATCAACCTTTTCATCAAGAGGCATCCCCCTTGTGTGAATTTGAAGTACCTCATATCTACCATCTTTATCTGGAACTCCGATTTCAATTTCCCTGTCAAATCTTCCAGGCCGTCTAAGTGCCTGATCAAGTGCATCAGGCCGGTTAGTTGCTCCAATAACAACGACCTGTCCTCTTGATTTAAGACCATCCATGAGAGTTAAAAGCTGTGCTACGATTCTACGTTCCACTTCTCCAGATACTTCTTCTCTTTTTGGTGCAATAGCGTCGATTTCATCAATAAATATGATTGAAGGTGCATTTTCTTCTGCTTCTTCAAAGAATTCTCTTAATCTTTCTTCTGAGCCTCCAACATATTTGCTCATTATTTCAGGACCGTTAATTGCAATGAAATGAGCATCGCTTTCGTTTGCAACTGCCTTTGCAAGAAGTGTTTTACCTGTTCCTGGAGGTCCGTGCATTAATACGCCTTTAGGGGGTGAAATTCCAAGTCTTTCGAAAAGTTCTGGTCTTTTAAGAGGGATTTCTATCATTTCCCTTACTTTTTTCACCTCCTCTTTAAGACCGCCTATATCTTCATAAGTAACATCCACCAGATTTTTTACACCTTCAAGCTTGGAAACATCTACTGGATTTGGCTGTACTTCAACATCAGTCATTTGTGTGACTTTTACTATTCCTGCAGGCTTTGTTGAAACTACTGCAAGTTTAATTTCCCCCATTGGAGCCATGTCAGCGAAAAATTCATTGAAGAGGCTGCTTCTCATTGATGGTGTGGGCTGCCTGAATCCAGATATGATTATATCTCCTTTCGAGAGAACTCTACCTGCAAACGCCCCTCTTAGGTCACCTTTGACCATTATTTGTTGATCAACAGGTGCTAAAGTTACCTTCTGAGCTTCTTTAACTTTTGCATGCCTTACTGTTACTTCATCACCTATTGAAGCTCCTGTATTCTTTCTTATGTAGCCGTCAATCCTTATAATGCCCAATCCTATGTCTGATTGGGATGATGCGACTGTTGCTGCAGTTAATTTGTTTCCTTCTATTTCTATTATATCTCCATCAAGGAGATCTAATTTTTCCATGCATGCCGGGTCTATCCTGGCTATTGACCTTCCTACATCTGACTGTGAAAATGCTTCTGCAACTTTCAATTTCATTTCTTTATTGGTCATCTTTACCCCCGTTATATCTTATTAGAATGATTTATTTTAGTTAAAAGTAATTTTAATCAACAACAATGTTTTAGTAAACTTGAGTTACTATAATAACTTGGAAAACATTACATATAAATATTTCGATTTTTGAGGTTTTCACATGAACTTAACTTAATTTAGTACTTTTTATTTTTATAAATAAAACTAATTAAGGTTTTCTAAATTCATTGAATCCAAAAAATGTTTAAAATAAAATTTATAAAATAAATTATCAGCGTATTGAAGCCCCGAATCCTTTTAAAAGATTTTCAACCTGGAATATGGCTTTTTTGTTTATAAAT
The DNA here is from genome assembly GCA_039666455.1 of Methanobacterium sp. Classification (NCBI taxonomy): domain Archaea; kingdom Methanobacteriati; phylum Methanobacteriota; class Methanobacteria; order Methanobacteriales; family Methanobacteriaceae; genus Methanobacterium; species Methanobacterium sp. Next base: position 60,861 of record JAVSLW010000001.1, read on the forward strand.
TCGCATTTGAGGGTGATACTTATTTTTCCATCAGGTATCTGGGGTCCCTGATAAGTTCCAATTAAAGATACATCAACCACGTCGTCCAGGCCCTTTACAGTATCTACTATGATTTCAGGATTACAGTTTTCTGGAAATACCGCTGAAATATGGTATGATTTTCGTGGATAGTTTTCAACTTTCCATTTATAAAGTTCAGAATCACTTAAAACTTCCACGTTAGACAATTTAAGCATTATTTTCTTTTTATTCTGGATTAAAGTCACGAAATCTGGATTTATATCTTTTAAAATCCCAATATGGACTTTTCCAGAGTAAATATGTTTTAAACCAACTTCGTTTCCAGTGGAATTTTTAAGAATTCTTATCTCCTCACTTAGAGCAGATATTGCCTTATCAGACCTTCCAAGGGCAGCTTCAAGGTCGTCCAGATGCTTGGCTGCAGATCCCATAAGATGCACAAAACCCTCCTGGTCTCTATTTAATATCATGTTACTGAGCTCCTTGTAAACAGAAATAAAGGTTTCATGTGTCTTTTTTATGTACCTGTTTTCAGTCTGTATTGAATAATATAGATATGGGTTTTGAGCAACTATACGGGCAATCATATCCACCATCAGTCCATAGACCGGACTTGCAAATTTTCTTGATTCTTTAACATCAATATTAAGCCTTTCAATGGTTGCAGCAATACCAATATATGCAAAATGAGTAAGTCCCTGCACCACACTCATCATTTTATCATGATTTTGAGGAGAAGTGATAACCAAGCGTGCGTTTTCATTTTCAAGGAATTTATAGACCTTCTCAAACCATTCTCCCCTTGAATCAGGAGTTAAAACTACAACCTGACCATCAAGAGACCTTATTCTGGGCCCGAACAATGGATGGGTGGGGATTATTTCAACTCCTTCTGGAGCATATCTATGCATTATTTGGGAAGGTTTTTCCTTAACAGATGTAACATCCATAAGAAGACTGCTTTTTTTTAAAAATGGGCTGATTTGAGGAACTACATAAGAAACTGCATTTATTGGAACCGATAAAATTACAATATCTGCACTGGAAACTGCTTCCTCATTACTGGAGGTATATTCAACTCCAAGCTTTTTAGATACTTTATTACCAGTTATTTTGTCTCTCCCAGTTATAATAACATTGAAATTTCTATTTTTTAGAAATCTGGCAATCCATTTGCCTAATCCACGCGTTCCGCCAATCACTGCAATTTTCAGAGAAATTTCTCCCATGTCTTTATAAAATAATATAAGCCTATTTTTATATTTTTATTCAATATATAAAAATAATCCCTGTAGAAATCTTTTTAAACTTTGATAGATAAGCGTTTAAAGTACCTGTATTGTTTAACGGATGTTTTACAACCTGGTTTCTTTGCTCCTTAATCTATCACTTTTGCTTTGATTTTCATCTGAAAACTCTTTTTTAATACTGATATTACAGAATTCTACAAAGCCATTATTTATTAATGAAACAGGAGATATACTTATATTTAATTAGTATATATACATTCAAATGGCATAAAGGAAAATTTAGTGAAAAATTCTCCTTATTCAAATTGATCTTTAATTAACTTAATTTTTAAAAACCTTGAAAAATGGTGGTATTTTAGTGGATTTGGAGAAAAAAATTCAAAAATTTTATGGAGAAACTCCGGCAGATAAAATAGACGAACTAAAAAGAGTATATGACAAAAATAAGAATAAAAAGAAAAACAGAGGCTATCTTATTTGTAACACCTGTTCTGGATATTATAAACTAAAAGAAAATGAATCTCCAGAAGACTTTAACAGGTGTGAATGTGGAAGTCCCTTAGAATACGTTGAAAACATTGATCATATAAGAAAAACAGGAATTTCAAGTTCTTCCAGTAAATCTAAGTCAAAATACAGCAATTCAGATTATGAATTTGTTATTGATGAGCTTAAAGATGAATATTACGATGAATACAGAGAACTGCAGCAAATAGTGGATATAATTGGGATTAATGCAGAAGAACGCATGAAATTTCTGGAAAAACTGTATGAAAATGTTCAAAAACAGGAAATGATCCTGAATAATATCGATCAAAGAAAAATAATAGAAGTTAGAGACAATGAATGGTCACTATGGGGTTTAATAGAAGAAAATAATATTAAAAATGATATATACAAAGAAAAAATGGTTATGGAAGATATAATGGAAAGAGAAAACCGCTTGCTTTCCTATATAAAAGAAAAACGTAAACATAAACCACTTATCACAAAAAATATTAATGGTTATGGGAAATTAATCATTATAACCTTAATAATAGCATTCATAGGCATTATTACTATTTATGTGTTAAAATAAATAGAAAATATCTAATTTTATTTTATTAATTTTAATGCTGAACCTGTAATTTCAAGAGTTCTCTCTATTTCTTCATTATTATGCATTGAAGAAAGGAAACAGCACTCAAATTGTGACGGAGGAATGAACACTCCATTTTTAAGTAATTCATGGAAATACTGGCTGAATTTTTCTGTATCTGCAGATTTTGCACTGGTATAATCGTATACTTCTTCCTCAGTAAAATATACCTGGAACATGGAACTTAATCCTGCAACTTTATAATCAATGCTGTTATCATAAAGAATATTCCTTAATCCTTTCCTCATTTTATTTCCCTTTTTATTTAGTTTATTGTAGAACCCACTGTTCAGTTCTTTTAACATTGCAAGGCCTGCTGTAACAGATACTGGATTTCCATTAAATGTTCCTGCCTGATATACACTTCCCGATGGTGCTATCATTTCCATTAAATCCTTTTTACCTGCTAAAGCTCCCATAGGGAAGCCTCCACCAAGAATTTTTCCAAGAGTGACCAGATCAGGAGTAACATCAAAATATTCCTGCGCTCCACCTTCTGCAATCCTGAAACCAGTTATTACTTCATCGAATATAAGAATTATATTACTTTCCTCAGTTATTTTACGTAAAAATTTTAAATATCCGTTTTTTGGAGTGATGCATCCTATATTAGCCATTACTGGCTCTACAATTATGGCAGCAATATCATCTTCTTTTTTAACTAAATCAAGCAGGGCCTCTTCATCATTAAAAGGAATCAATACAGTATTTTTTGTTGTTTCCTCTGGAATCCCTGGTGAATCAGGTAATCCAACTGCACCAGAACCTGATTTTACAAGAACACTGTCATGTGCACCGTGATAGGATCCTTCAAATTTAACAATTTTCTTCTTCCCAGTCGCTGCTCTTGCAAGTCTTATTGCACTCATTGTAGCTTCAGTACCTGAATTTACAAATCTAACCATTTCAGCACACGGTACTTTTTCAATTACAAGCTTAGCAAGTTCTATTTCCTTTTCTGCAGGAACTCCAAAAGCTGTTCCATTCTCTAACTGCTTTTTAACTTCACTAACAATTTTATAATTCGCATGGCCAAGAACAAGGGGACCATAGGCAAGGCAGTAGTCTATGTAATCATTTCCATCCACATCGAAGATTTTTGATCCTTTTCCATACCTTACAAAGAAAGGAAAGGGTTTATATGCTCTTACTGGTGAATCAACCCCTCCTGGCAGGTAATTTTTAGCTTCCTTAAATAATTCTTCTGATTTCATTTTTTTGCTCCCATATTAGTAAAAATTAACACTATTTAAGCCCAATAATTGAATTTGTAACTGCAACTGCAACTGGAGTCCCGCCTTTAGGTCCTTCAGTTATAATGTTAGGGATTTTTGTTTTTTTAAGAAAATCTTTTGATTCAGCAGCCCCCACAAATCCTACAGGAACTCCTATAATTGAATCAACCTTCATTCCCTGATTTTCAACCAGATCTATAGCCTCAAAAAGAGCTGTTGGTGCATTTCCAATAGCTATGATGCCATCAAAGCCTTTATCATGTGCTACGCGAATCGCTGCTGCTGCACGGGTAATCTGTTCTTCTTTTGCAATTTTTAGAGCTTCTTCATGAGTTATATAGCACTTTATTTTCCCAGAGTATTTATTTATGCCTGCCCGTACCATATTTATATCTGTTAAAATATCCTTTTGAGCTTCTATGGCTTTAACACTTTCTAAAACAAAATCAGGAGATATTCTGGTAATTTCTGCATATTCTGGGTCTGCTGTTGAGTGAACAATTCTCTCAATTATAATCTGTTCATCAGGAGAAAGATCCTTTATTTTATCGCCTATTAATGCCCTTACTATTTTTCTGCTCTTTGACGCTATACCATAGCCCTGCTTTGTTGATGCACCCATAAACATATTTTCACGTTTAAAAATTTTATCCAAAAATTTTCTATTAAAGAGTTTCATCATTTAAATATAAAAAACTTTTCAGGTGCTATATTTCCACCTGTTTTTCAGGAATTATTCTCTTTTAACATTATTGAAGTTGGTTTGTAAAAATACATCCTGAATGGTTTATAATGATTTTTTAAAGTATTTAACTGTAAAATTTATATTAGAAAGCATATAACTTCCCCACTGATTAAATGAAATCTCGAAATCTCTGCTATATATAAAAAAGTCGTGTAAGGTCTTCAAAACTCATAATATTAACAAAGTGGCTGTGCTAAAGTATATAAAAAGTCCGGTAATGTCTTTGACAGATGTGATTACAGGACCACTGGCTATCGCTGGATCTACTCCAATGCGCTCGAAAAAAATTGGAAAAAACGCTCCGGCAACGGCAGCTACAGTAATCGTCACTATCATTGAAATTCCTACTACTATCCCCAAATCTGGAATTCCTTTCCATATTTGAGCAATTATCCCAACAGCAAATCCGCTGATAGCTCCAATTAATACTCCTATACGCAACTCTCGCCACAGAAGACTCCAGACAACCTTTATGTCCACGCTCCCGGTAGCTAATCCTCGGGTAACAATTGTTGAAGACTGTGTTCCTACATTCCCTCCCATATCCATAATTACAGGTATAAAAGCAGCGAGTATAACTAAAGCGGCTAAAGTATCTTCAAATACTCCAATTATTCCAGCAGCAACAGTTCCCCCTATAAGACAGACTATAAGAATTGGTAAGCGCAAATATACCGCATTAGGAATAGAGCGATGAAGCAGACCATCTTCATTTATGCCCCTTACCCCGGCCATATAGTAAATGTCTTCGCTGGCTTCTTCAGTAACAATGTCCAGTATGTTATCAACTGTCACTATTCCAACCAGCTTATTTGTTCTCAAAACAACAGGGATTGCCCGAAGGTTATACTTTCTAACTAAATTTGCCACCTCTTCCTGATCAACATCAACGGTTACACGCACAATGTCCTTATTGGCAATTGTGTATAGTTTGATGTTTGGGGCGGCAACAACCAAGGCTCTTAGTGAAAGGACACCAATAAGATAACTGTCATCAACAATGTATATATAAGAAATGTGATGGACATCTGTTTTCCGCAATTCCTCTATTGCTTCAGCAACGCTCATCTTTGAAGGAAGAGAGAAGAAATCAAGGGTCATTATTCTTCCTGCAGTATTTTCTTTGTATCCTAACAGTTTAGCAATGCTTTCTGCTTTCTCCCGCTTCATGAGGTCAAGTAACTGCTGCACCCAATTTTCAGGAAGTTCTTCTAAGATATCGGTTGCATCATGAGAAGACATCTCCTTTAAAATACGGGAGAGAAATGTTTCTTCTATCTTTTCAAGTAGCTCCTTTCTTAACACTGGCCCCATCTTTGGCAAGACAAGAGCAGCTTTCTTGGGACTGATAATAGAAAAAAAAACTGATCCTCTCTTCTCTTTCAAGATCGCTTATGGCCTCAGCCAGGTCGGCAGGATGATTATCCTCAGCAAATTGTGCTAATTTATCCTCCTCATTATGGAAAATATAGTCCCTGATTATCCGGGCCTTTTCTTCTGGAGCATACATCATTATACACCCTGTCATTTGCTGCTGATAATCTCTGCTTTAAATCATTTTTTTTATATCATGACTTAATTTTTGAAGCTTTCCAGAAGATCTGGCTTCAATATATACTCTTATTAACGGCTCAAATCTGGAAGGCCGCACGAGCACAAATGAATCACTCTCCTGTACTTTTATTCCATCAATGGTCTCAATTTTACCTTTTTGACTCAAATTATCTTTTAAATTGTTTAACACTTCATTTTTCTTTTCATGCTCAACTTCTACAGAAAATACTGTTCTTGGATACTCAGGTATTTCTTTTATCATTGCTGAAAGCGTTGTGTTGTGTTTGCATACTGTTTCCAGCATTTTAACAGCGGTGAAGATGGCATCAAAACACTTTTGAAACTCTGGAAAAACATACATTCCAGAATCATCACCACCAAATACGGCTTTATTCTTAACTATTTCTTCTAAAATGTTATCTAAAGGAACTTTTATGAGTTTACCGCCATAATCATTTACTATTTCATCTAAAGACATTGATGCAGTACTTGAGGCAACCACTGCCCCTCCCGGGTTTTCAATTAATGATTCCCTTGCAAGTAATGCCATTATGGTTTGATCTCTTATTATATTTCCTTTTTCGTCAATGAATACTACTCTATCGCCGTCGTTATCCATTGCAATTCCCATATCTGCTCCTACAGCACTTACAATACCTGAAACCATGGAAATACTTTCAGGGGTGGGTTCTGCAAATTTTTTGGCGCTTAAACCTGTAGGCTGACAGCCGAAAAGAATTGCCTCTGATCCCAGTCTGCTTAAAATTTCAGGTAAAAATGGCACAACAGTACCATTTGCACAGTCTAAAACCACTTTTGGAGACATACTGCTTATTAAATCTTTTTCAATACGATCTAAAACAGCATTCAAATATTTAGGAACGTAATCATGGACATAATAAAGTCTGCCTATTTTACCAGGGGCTGCTTTTTCTGCATGCCTTTGTGTCATTGGTATTTCATGATCACTGAATACTTTTATATCAATTTCTTCGGGATGAGTGTGAGATGCTGTTATTGTGACCATAACATCTGCATTATAAATATCAGCACCATAGTGCACTACAGGTATGGGGGCTATCCCAAAATCCATTACATCGATCCCTGATGCAAGTATACCTGCAGTAAGTGACCGTTTTATCATCTGCGATGAGTCATTTATATCTCTTCCAGCTATTACCTTCTTTTCATGCCCTATGTAATTACCTATGATGTTACCAAGATTTGAAGCAAATTCATTTGTTATCTCCCAATTCACCACTCCACGAATTTCTTGAATATAAATGGACATTTTACCCCCTGAGAGATTTAAATTAGTTTTTCATTAAAATAAAAAAAATATAATACATTTTGGAAAAATAAGTAGTATATAATCTTTAAGACTATTTTGCCTCCATTTTATAGTCAGTATCAATTATTGAACCTGGTAAAATTTTCATGTTATTTGATATTGAGCGTGACGATCGGACAATACTATTTTCACCTATTTCCACCAGGCTTCCGGCAACAACACCACTTTCTAAAATAGTGTTTTTGTCAATAAGGCATTTAGTATCTATTATACATTCTGATAGGAATGAATTATCTTCTATAATACTATCAGAGAGGATTACTGAACCATCAACTTTTACATCTTTTCCTATTGAAACGTTATCTCCTATAACACTTCCTCTTGATATTTTACATCCTTTTTCAATGTTACAGTTGTCTCCAATTACTACAGGACCTTCTATTCTTGCCTTTTTGTCAATGGCAACATTTTCTCCAACCCAGATATTTCCTATTTTTCCTACTCCCTCTTCTATTTTAGATTTGTAGAAACTCTGCTCCATTTTCTGGTCCAGTATGTCATAAGTTGCCTGCATAAATGATTCTGGTCTTCCAACATCATTCCAGTAGCCGTTAAAAACATATCCATATATTCCTGCATCCTTTTTTATAATTTCAGGAAATATATCCTTAGAAAAGTCCACCTCTTCATTTCCTTCCTCTTTTTCGAAGAAATCGAATATTTCAGGTTGGAAGATGTAAATTCCTGTATTGGCCACATTGCTAAAAGCTTCTTCAGGGGATGGTTTTTCTAAATACTCTGTTATTTTATTTTCTTTATCCATCACTGCAATACCAAAGTGGGATGGATCTTCAACTTCAGTTAATACCATTGTTGCTAAAGCACCTTTTTCTTTATGAAACTTTAAAACATCTTTAAAATCAACATCTGTAAGAACGTCTCCACTTACAACCATAAATGTATCGTCAATGTACTTTTCTGCTTTTTTTACACTCCCCCCAGTTCCAAGAGGCCATTTTTCAACTGAATATTTTATATCCACGCCAAACCTGGAACCGTCTTTAAAATAGTTCTTTATATGGGTGGACATGTAGTTTAAAGTCATTATTATATCTTTAAATCCAAATTTACTTAATCTATCTACTGTATATTTAATTATGGGCTTATTTACTAATGGAATCATGGGCTTAGGCCTAACAAGGGTTAAAGGTCTTAATCGCGTCCCTTTTCCGCCGGCCATCATTATTGTTTTTATATTATCACCTTTTGTTATTTTATGAAGTGTTATTATTATATAATCAAATGTACTTAAATATTTATCGTATGAATAAATAAAATGTAAATATCCTTTCTTGAAGTTAAAAAGAGGATATAATTTCTTTTTTTAATCTGTTATTCTAATGGTTATAAAACATGCTAATAAACTAAATTTAACATTACAAAGCTTATATAATTATTTTTTAGATAAATTAAGATAAATAAACATATATAAACCGTTTAAAAATGGAAATATAATTAATTTAGTATTTTAAGGCATATTATATTTGTTTTTAGTAATGAAAAAATATGGTTACGATTAATACTTCAGTTATAAACCAACCAGACAAATACATAAATAAAAACTGTTTTTTAAAAAAAGAAGCCCAGGATCGTATGATCGTAATTTGAAATCCTGTTATTCAAAATCTGTTAAATGCAAATTATCCATCATTGCTTTTTGTGCTGCTGCAATTGTTCTGCTGTACAGATACTCTCCTTCAAGGGTTGATAAAAACTTTTCTGTAGCATATTTATCGTATTTAAAATTTACACCTTCATAGATAGTATCCATTAAAATAAGACCTTCCGGAGCCATGGGGGCAATAGCAGCGTGAAATGAAGGATCTAAAAATTTTTGAATATCATCGACATCTATCTGCTTTGATCCTACCATAAATAATGCTGAAGCGATTTTTCTAACCATATTCCAGAGAAAACTTTCTCCAAATACATCAATTATTAAAAGGTCTTCATTTAAGGATATTTCAATGTTTTCAACAGTTCTTACAGGATTTCTTTCGCTTCGTTTGGAAAAATTAGAAAAATCATGTGTGCCCTGAATCAACGACGATACATATTTAATTTCCTCTAAGTCAAGATCTGCCCCATTAGCAATTATATACCTGTAATGCCTGCTTTTTGCATATCTTGGTTTAAATCCAAAGGGAACTCCTGCCAAAGCCAAAATACGTATACTTCGTGGTAGTAAATCATTAATAAGGTTAATTTTTACATCTCTGGATGTTCTAAAAGAGATAACATTTCCAAGGGCGTGTACCCCCTGATCCGTCCTTCCTGAAATAGCGTATCCACAATCTTTTAAGTTATTTATTAAACCAGATTGCTTTAATGCGGAAATTAGTTCGCCCTCTACAGTTTTATGATGGGGCTGTCTTTGAAAACCGTGGAAATCTGTTCCTATGTAAGCTACTTTTAAAGCCACTTTTTGCATGCTTTCACCAGTACAGCGTATAAATCAACTGAAATATTTAAATTTTTGCCGGTGCCTTAACGAATGAATGATTTAAAAAATATTAGATAGTTAAGGATATTTACGAATTCCAACTCTTGGAGGAAATGAAAAACAAATGTTTGGATACTTCCTTCCTTTCTCATCCTTTAATTTTTCAATTATTTCATCTTCTAAGTCTTTAGATTTAGTTGTTTCTACAGAAAACAGGTTTCCCTTAAAAGTGAGCATAATGTCTTCTTCCCCAAGTTTTATTTTAAATTTAACCAATTTATTACTCTCTATTTTATCTAAAATTTCGTTTAGAATGTTTTCAGATAATTTAAGGAATTTTTTTTCTTCTGCAACATAAGTGTTGTCATCTATAGTTATTTTTTCTATTAAAAATGGTGCACAACCTTCAGTTCTAACACCCTTTCTGTTTGTCCAGAACAAACTCATTAGAAGTTTTCTTCTAGAATCCATATTTCCAGTTATCTCTAAAGATTTCATGCTTTTTCCTCCTAATGGCTTCTAGTATAGATTCAGTTATTCCTTTTAAGTGGATGAATTATTTATTATTTTTGTAAACATAATAATAAAAATTTGTTGCATTTTCTCAATGTTTTCATTGTCATGAAGTAAAATAGAAATTGTATTTTTAATAGAGAAAATGAAATTTCATTATTTTCTTTAATTGTCATTTATACCATTACACCACTTTCAATGTAAAAAATCAGGTGTTCCAATAAAAAAAACTAAATACTTAATGGTACAATATATAAACTCATAAAAAAATTGAGAGGTATGACTGAAATGGGATTATTTAGAAACCAAAATACTCGTAAAAACAAAAAAAATGGCAATTTATATGATAATCTTATAGACGAAATAAACAATTGTAAAATTGAAGGGCTTGAATCTTTACTCCAGAAAATAGAAGCAGAAATTGAAAAGCATGGTGGAAAGGACAGAAACCTCTTATCTGCTAAAACCATGGTTACAAGTAAAATTGCGTTGAAAAATAGCAAGTAATAGCTTTTTTGATTCAGGGATTAACTTTGAAACTCTTAATAAATTAATTTACAGTCTGAATTTAAAGTTCAACTGTGAAATTTAATTTGGATAAAGCAATAGATATATGCGACATATCTAAAAAAAATATTTAAATGCATAATTTTTTTTAAGGTCATTAAATAGGTATTTATTGAATAACGTTAATAAATATTTAGGAACATGTTAATCAGAACATTTATCATTCTGCTTGTAGAAGACAACCCTGCTGATATACGTTTAGTAGAAGAGGCTTTTAAAGAATCAGAGATAAATACCAAACTTAATATAGTTAAAGACGGTATAGAGGCCATGGAATTTTTAAAACATGGCGAAAATTATAAAGAGGCGCCTGTTCCAGATTTAATTTTACTGGACTTAAATCTACCTCGAAAAGATGGAAGGGAAGTTCTAAAAGAAATTAAGGATGATGATGATTTAAAACATATCCCTGTGGTTATTTTAACTACATCCAGCTCCCAGGAAGATATTTACAAAACTTATGCCCAGCATGCCAACTCTTATATAGTTAAACCAGCTAATGTGGGCCGTTTTATTGAAACTATGAAAAATCTTGAAGATTACTGGTTTAACATGCTGAAATTACCGTAATTCTTTTTTAAACCTTTAAAAATCTATGATCCACATGTTATCATGGGTGCAAGTATAAAATATAAACCTGTGAGATCTAAAAATACCATTGAACAGTGATCAATATGAAAAACATTAAAAATCCTATTTCAAAGAAATCAACGTTAATTATCCCGGCAGTTGACATTAAAAACGGCAAATGCGTCCAGTTAGTTCAAGGAAAACCTGGCACTGAACAGGTTGTTATAGAAAACCCGCATAACGTTGCAAAAGACTGGGAAAATAGGGGTGCCAGAATATTACACTTAATTGACCTGGATGGAGCATTTGGAGATAAGAAAAAAAATGTAGAAGTAATAAAGAAAATATTAAACGTTGTAAACATCCCGATACAGATAGGTGGAGGAATAAGAACTAAAGATGACGCAGTGAGATTGCTTAAGATGGGTGTTCATAAAGTAATTTTAGGTACAATGGCCATAGAAAACCCTGAAAATGTAAAAGAACTTTCCAGAGAGTTTGGAAGTGAGCGGATCATTGTAGCTCTTGACAGTAAAGATTCCAGGGTGGTTGTAAAGGGGTGGAGTGAGAAAACCTCCAGAAGTGCCCCTGAGTATGGGAAAATATTTGAAGAACAGGGAGCAGGAAGTATATTATTTACAAATGTTGATTATGAAGGCCTTTTAAAAGGATTTGATGTTAATCCGCTTCTTGAATTATTAGATGCGGTGAATATATCGGTTATATATTCTGGGGGGATCAGTTCAATTGAAGATATTAAAAAAGTCAGTAAAACAGATGCTGCAGGAGTTGTTATTGGCTCAGCGTTATATAAAAGTAAGATCAATTTCGAAGAGGCCCTTAAATATCAAAAACTTTAAGAAATTTCATCCAGATATAATTAATTATCATCTATAAAAAAAGAGGAAACATATCAAGAGCCCCTAAGGAGACAGACTTTTTTAAAGTGCTGGATCTACTAAAAGGTGGCTCCCTGCATTATTATCTCATTTTCAGTATTATAAACTGTTTTCCGTATTTTAAGTATCTGATCAGGATTTGTGGAGATACAGCCTATATTCATTCTAACCAGTTTTTTTACAATTTCTGGATCTCCACCTGCATGTCCACAGATGCAGCTTTCAATCCCGTTTTCATGGCATTTTCTAATAACAAGTTCAACCATTTTTAAAACTGCAGGATGCAGTAAGTTAAAATGTTTGGCTACCTTAACACCTCTTCTATCAACTGCAAGAGCACACATGGTCAGATCACTCATTCCAAGAGTCATAAAATCCATTCCTTCATTTATAAACTCATCAAAAGTAAAAACCACGGAAGGGGTTTCAACAGAAACACCAACATCAATATCTTTATGTGGTCTTAATCCGCACTCCCTTAAGACTTTCTTAAATAAAATATATTCAGAAATATCTCTTGAAAATGGAATTTTAAGACCTAAATTATCATATCCTTCTTCTATAAGGTACTTAACGGCCTCAAATTCTGCTTTTAATATATGAATGTTTTTTAAATCTTTATGTATACCTCTAAGTCCCAAAAGAGGATTTGACTCATGAGGTTCTATATCTCCTCCTTTTAAATACATTAACTCATCAGTAGGTATATCAAAAGTTCTAAACCAGACTGGTTTGGGATAAAATGCATCTGCAATCTTTTTTACTCCATTGTATATGGTATCAACCAGTAAGTTTTCTTTTAAAAGTAAATCAGGATGTTTTAAGGTTCTTGCAATCATATTTTCAATTCTTATTGATCCAACACCATCAGAAAACGGTTCTGCACTTTCTGCAATTTCAGGAACATTTAAATTTACTTTAATCTTTGTTGCAGGATTATAAATTTCAAAAAGCTCTTTTTCACTTTCAAATTCCATGAATCCAAGATATATATTACCAGTTTTTCCATCAACAGTTACGATCATTCCATCTTCTAAAATATCTGTTCCATTTATAGTTCCAACAATACAGGGGACTTTCAATTCCCGCAGCACAATGGCCACGTGGCTTGTTATTCCCCCATAATCTGTTACAACACCTCCTGCTTTTTGAAGATATAAAAGCATGTCTCTTGAGGCTCTGGAAACTACTACAATTTCTCCTTCTTTAATTTTAAATAGATCTTCGTCATTTTCTATTTTTCTAACTTTTCCAACACCTATGTAAGAACTGGTTCCAAATCCTTTCAATAATTTCATAATGTTAAATTTATTTAATTTAAGAAATATATTTACTTTTATAAAAACATGGTTTAAGCAATTCTATTTTCTAACTTCATAAAAAACAAGGTGAATGAATGAAAACAGTGATGGCTACAGGAACGTTTGATATTATACATCCAGGACATGGATTTTATCTTGAAGAGGCAAAAAAACTTGGCGGAGAGGATGCAAGACTTGTTGTTGTTATTGCAAGAGATTCCACTGTAAGGGCTAGAAAAAGAGTACCTGTTGTGAATGAAAAACAGCGCCTTGAAGTCGTTAAGATGTTAAAACCAGTTGATGAAGCTTATTTGGGGTATCAAAGAGACATGTTCAGGATTGTTGAAGAGATAAATCCAGATATAATTGCTATTGGTCCAGATCAAAAATTTGACATTATTAAGCTCAAAGAAGACCTTAAAAAGAGGAATATTAATGCAGACGTTATCAAGATTACTGAATACAAAATTTCCTCCCTTGACAGTACCTGTAAAATAATAAACAAGATCAAAAATATGGAATTTGACCAAAAAATCTCTGAAAAATGTGTGAAATAACAATTTCAACTGAAAATACATTTACCCAGTAACTTTCAGTAAAGAGTTCAGTAAAGAGTGAGTGCTGATTTTTAATTTTAACATGCTTAAAAAAAAAGAAATATGAGTCATTAGAAAGGTAGCGATACATAATTACCTTTCATAACGACTGTTTTTGTATTCCAGTTGTTTATTACGCCGAATCTGTTCCTGGAACTTGTAGTATCTACACTGTACCATCGACCGTTTACCCAAACTTCAGCCCACACATGTCCGTAGGTGTTACCACTTGTAAATGTACATCTTCCATGCATATATTTTGCAGGGATGCCTGCAGCTCTTGAAAGAGCAATTAAAAGATGGGCTTGATCTACACAGTTTCCTGTTCTATCATTTAAGGTTCTTAGTGCACCCCTTCTGGTGTTAGGGTAGAAAGAATAGCTGATGTTATCCCTTACCCAGTTGAAGATTGCAACTGATTTGTCGTAGGCTGATGTTTTGCCATTTGTTATTGAAGCTGCTAACGCTTTGATTTTTGGATCGTTTACCTGGCAGTTTAGAGTTGCTGCAAGGTATTTCTGTAACTCTGCGGGCACTGGTGGCGCTGGGGGTGAAGCAACCTCTCTCCATGGAACTACTGAAACATAATTGGGCAGCCTACTATTGGCATCCTGGAAGCTTAGTACCTTTGAAAACATGTAAATCAATGATTCAAACCTCACTTCGCCAAGAGGAGTGGTTACATGATTTGGTAGGGCTCCGTTTGCATCTATGAAAGCTTTAACTCTCTTTGCAATATCTATGTATCCTGCCTGATCTATGGTTCCTTTGTTTATGTTTTCATTGGGTGTTGCTGGTGCATTCACTGTTTTAAGTGATATCAGTGCGTATGATCCTTCTTTAACTTCAATTGTACCCATAACCAGTAATCTCAAGAAGTCAGATACTGCAACCTGACTGTTACCTACTGTTACATAGTTTGGTAGTTTGTGGTTGGTTTCAATGTAATTTTTCACATTTGCTGCTGCCTTTTTAATTTGATCCACTGTAAATTTTGTCACTGATAAATCAGCTGTAGTGGGCGGCGAAATTTTCATATTTGGATCCATTGTAACGTAATTTGGTAGTCTGTTTTTGGAATTGTGGAAATTGAGTATTTTTGAATATATGTAGACTAAATGTTCATATGGAATTTTTCCAAGCGTGGTAGTAGCATAGTTTGGTGCCTGACCATTTGTATCAATGAATGAATTGATTCTATTTGTCATGTCAATGTATGCTGTTTTAGTGATACTTCCACTTTTAAATGATCCTGTAGAATTCTGGGGTGCCATAACATTTTTAAGTGTTAATGGTGATGTAATTCCATTGTTTAACTGTAAAACACTTTTAGTCATCAAATTTAAGAAATCTGACATTTTTACTCTGGTTGTGGCAACAGTTACATAGTTTGGTAGCCTTTTGTTGGTTTCAATGAAAGTCTTTAACCTGCTTGCTGCGTCCTTAACTTCATTTAAGGTAAATGCTGGTGGTTTTAAAAAGTCCTGACTGATCAGTCCATATCTGAATAATACATATCCAGATGCACCGTTTTCAATAGCAGATTGAACATCTTTATGTAATTCGTCTGCAGTTAATAGCGTTGTATCATAATCTGAGACATATGTCTGTAGACCCGCTAAAACTGGTATTTTATTGCCGTTTGCATTTACTGCGTGGTCAACAATGTATTTTGTTGCTGTACCGATCCATGAAGTGTCTTTCCCATAATTTCCTTTGTAGATCATTGGAGCCAGGAAATCAACGTATTTTGCAAGTTGTCCATAGTCCTGCCCGTATTGATTTGCATTAGATGCTCCTTCAGGCATTACCGCTGCTGAAAGCGCTACCTTTGGTTTTTTAGCCTGTATCAACTGTTTTACATCTCTAACAAATGAGGTGATTACTTCAGTTCCATTGTGTTTGTAAGCTGCATTATCTCCAACTCCAGAATATCTTACATAATCAAGGTGTATACCATTGATGTTGTAGTTTAATATATCTGAAATTGCATTTAAGAGATGAGAACGCTGGGTTGAGTTAGCTGGATTAATCCATTTACCATTAGCATCCTTAAAACATGTTATCCATGCATGAATTCTTATGCCTGAATTCTGGAATTTGTTTAAAATATCTTTTAAAACACCGTGGTAAGTAGGAGCTGAGATTAGATTGGTTTTTACGAAAATGTCTGTAATGTTGGCATTTTTAAGTTCAGCTACAGTGATATTCCCTGCATCTTCAGCTTTTAGCCAGATACCTCGAATATTGGTGTAATTTTCCCCACCTGCAGCCTGTGGTTCTTGATTTACTGTATCTTCAGTATTCTGACTTGATTCTGTATTTACTGAATCTTGACTGAATTCATTTTGTACATTTTCTGTGCTAATTTTTGAATTATCAACAGTCTGATGGACTGGAATAGCATCTGAAATTTTGCGAGTCTCTGTATTTTGATTTGTTTGCGTTACTTCTGATTCATTTTGTGATGTTTTTTCTGTTATAGAACTGTTTCCAGTAGTTTGTGGTATTTTATCAGTGGCTTGCTCTGTTTTTTGCGTTTCTGTAGAGCTATTTTTTACAGATTCTGATTTGTATTCATTTGTTGTTGTATTTTTTTCAATACTTACGGAATTTGTGATATTTTCCGCTGTTTGCTGATTATCTACTGCAGCGAATGAACTACCTACAGTAGACATTGCTATCAAGCAAATAATCAGCATTACAAGCAACGAGTGTCGCTTGATTATACCGCCTCCTATTATATCTAAATTGTAAATATAAACCTTATTCAAGGTTTTTTATTTACAAAGGTGCATAGTGAATTATGGCATATAAATCTTTTGGTCCAAAATCAAAAATAAAAGACTGCTTTAGCTTTTTTTAGGATTTAAAACTTTTTAAATGGTTTTTAAAAAGTAGGATCAGTGACCATGATCATCCCTAACCCTTCCTTATATTTGAAATAATCCAAAACAGGATAATAACTAATATTGCTATTTATAAACATTTATTGTGTTATATAATATTTTAAAAGGATATCTTAAACTATTTAAGCTTTAATTTTAAAATAAGTGAAATTAATAGCTATTCAAAGTATTTAAGACCAAAAATTGGATTTTGGTTTTATGTCTTTTTGGCTATATTGACTTATTTTAATTTTATAATTCTTAAATAGCTTCTAAAATTAATTAAGCAATGAATTAGATGTTTTAATTCAAAATAAACTAATAAATTTTCTAAAATGCCATTTATCTTATAATTTTATAAAAATATTTATTAAAAAGGACCAGAAAATGATAATATATTAAAATAATTAAAAATAATATATATAATAATAAAGTATTAAATTCTATTAGAAGTTGAATGATCTAAAACTTTAAAAAGTGGAAAAAAAGTTGGTCCTAAAAAAAGAAATTGGGTTAGAATGATAGTACGCTATAAATTCCTTTCCATGCTAATACAACTCCTTTCATACCACTAAATGTGTTTCTGTTTTTAAAGAGCTTAAAATAAAAAAATTAGAAGGGTAATTCCGAATAAATTCCCTTCATGATCACTGTATTCCTGTTCCAGTGGTTAATAGAGCCAAATGTGTTTCTGGAACTTGTAGCATCTGCATCATACCAGTTTCCATTTATATAGAACTGTGCCCATACGTGTCCGTATACCTTACCGCTTGTAAATGTACATGTTCCGTGCATGTATTTTGCTGGAATTCCCGCTGCTCTGGCAAGTGCTATCAACAAATGCGAGTGGTCAACACAATTACCCTCCCTGTTCCGGTATGCGTTTACAGCCCCGTATTTGGTATTGTAGTAGAATGAATAGCTCAGGTTATCTCTTACCCAGTTAAAGATCTTTACACCTTTATTATAGGTTGAACCTGCACCATTTGTTAGCGATGAGGAAAGTGCTTTAATGCGATAATCATCTATTTGACAATTTGCCGTTTTTTGAAGGTATTTTTGCAAATCAGCAGGCACTGGTATGGAATCAGTTTTCCATGGCTCTAAAGTAACGTGTCCAGGTAATCTGTTATTTGTGTTATAGAAGTTCAACACTTTTGCCATCATGTAAATGGTTGATTCATACTGAATTTTTCCAAGAGAACTTGTCACGTAATTTGGGGAAATTCCGTCCGAATCTATAAATGATTTAATTCTTTGGGCTATATCCAGGAGCTCTGCTTTATTAATTTGTCCGTTTATATTGTCTCCACCAGGATGTGAAGGTGGATTTACATCTTTAAATGATACATGTGTTTTAATTCCAGTATCCAGTTGCAGGACACTCACTGACATTATCCTTAACATTTCAGGCATTGAAACCTGGTTTGAATCTATCTGTACGTAATTTGGAAGTCTGTTACTGGAATCTATGAAAGATTTAATCCTTGCTGCAGCTTCCAGAACACTGTTTACACTGAATTTTACTGAATTGTCGCTGGAATTTTTAAAGAAATCATTATCGGTTAATCCATATCTGAATAATACATATCCAGATGCACCATTTTCAATCGCTGATTTAACGTCTTTTTTAAGTTCACCTGCGGGTAAAATTGTTGTATCGTTGTCTGATTTATATGTCTGAATTCCTGCTAAAACAGGTTTTCCACCAAAGTTTTGAGCTATCCATTTTGTAGTTGAACCAATCCATTCTGTATCCTGCTTGTAATTTCCTTTGTAAATCATTGGAACAATGAAATCAAGGTAAGGTGCAAGTTTAGCGTAATCTTGCCCGTAATAATATCCATTCTGGCTACGTTCAGGCATTACAGCCGCTGAAACGGCTACTTTTGGTTTAATCTGTTTTACAGTGTTTACAACATTTTCAACGAAAGATGTTATTACTGCTGTTCCATTATATTTGTAGGCTGTCCCTGGATATCTCACATAATCTAGATGGATCCCATCTACATCATAATTTCGTGTGATATCTGAAATTGATGTTATCAATGAATTGATTCTGGAAGTATCATAGCCAGTTCTTATCTCATCCCTATAGGCATACTGGTAGTTCCATTTGTGTACCCACCGGTATCTCCATTTAAATTTCCATTTACCTCTGGATTTATACCAGGATTTATACCATTCTTTGGACTTTGTCCTGTATTTTTTCGAAACATAGGGAACTTTTACTGTGTAACTGTACCTGCCCTGCGGATCTATCCAGTTTCCATTGGCATCCTTAAAGCATGTTATCCATGCATGAACTCTTATATTAGTGTTTTTCAACCTGTTTAAAAGAGCTGTTAGCACATTTTGATACGTAGGAACTGTTATTAAGTTTGATTTAATGAATATATCTGTTATTCCTGCTCCCTTTATTTCATCCATATTCAAAATGCCCACGTCTTCAGCTTTTAGCCAGATACCGCGAACATTTATATATTTATCATCTCCTGCAGCATCAGTAGAATTTTGAACGTTGGTTATGTTACTGTTGTTAAAGTTAACTTCACTATCCTGGCTTGAATTCGATGTATTTTGTGTTATTTGCGGGTTTGCTACTGAAGTATCACTTGCAGGTTCTGCTGCTTTTTCCTCTGCAGCTCCTGCCGAACTTGGAATGGTCACATTATTTTGCACGTCTGTTGTATTTTTTTGAACCATACTGAGATTTGATGTATAATTTTCTGGAATCTGTGAATTTTCTGTGGCGGCATATATATCGGTTACATTAAACAATGCTGCACCAAAAATGAGCAGCAATGCAAGCAACAACAACTGCTTCATTATACTGCCTCCCCTTTTTTCCAGATGTCAAATTAACACCATTGTGGAGTTATTGACAGATAAATTATGTTTTTCCTGGACATATAAATCTTTTGATTTAATTTTTCAAAAAACAGAGGTATAATCTTTTATTTTAAATTTAAATTCCTCAAAAAGAGAATTAAAGCCAGAGATTGCTGAATATCGATAATTATTTTAAGATTTAAACTGTAATAATTTATTGAATTTGTTTAAAAACAGCTAATTAGGGAGTTTCAAAAAAAATATTTTATTCAATGCATTAAATCATTATCCTTTGCTAAAAGAGGGATAGAAAGATTTCTATGAAAAGTATGAAAAAATAATTCTTAAACTACAATTTTATTTTCCAATTTCCTCAGCCCAATTTCTACAAATCAAATTCGCCTGCTCTAAAACAGTGTCCACAGCTTTTTTCTGTTTATCTGGCGGATAACCATAAGCCCTTAAAATCCTTTTAACTGCAACTCTAAGCTTTGCCTGAACATTCTCTCTTAAAGTCCAGTCAATGGTTATATTGTTACGTATAGTTTTAGCAAGCTCTATTGCAATTTCTCGAAGTGTTTCATCACCTAAAACCTTTACAGCACTGTCATTAACTTCTAAAGCATCGTAAAAAGCAACTTCGTACTCGGTTAAGTTTAATTCTTCTCCCCTATCTCTTGCTTTTCTCATTTTCCCTGCAAGTTCCATTAATTCTTCGATGACTTTTATAACATCAATACTTTTGTTATGATATTTTATAATAGAATTTTCAAGCATTTCAGAAAATAATCTGGCTTCAATTATATTTTTTCTTTTTCTACTTCTTATTTCATCATTTAAAAGCTTTTTCAGTAATTCTACAGCCAGATTTTTATGTTCCATGCCTTTTACTTCAAGCAGGAATTCATCTGAAAGTATGGAAATA
>JAVSLW010000002.1 GCA_039666455.1 Methanobacterium sp.
CACCATATTTGGGAATTAAACCATCAAAACCTTTTTCATTATATTTTTTCAGCCAATTGAATCCAGTTTCTCTAGTAACACCCACAAATTCTGCTGCATGTGAAATAGGCTTTTTTTGCATTACCATTTTCAAAAAAATAGCCCGTTGATAAACCTTAACATCAATTTTAAGCCCAGAAATAATCTCATCCAACTCTTTAATCGACAAATGCTTTTCAATTTTAATTTTACTTTTCCCTGCCATAGAAGAATATCTGTAATTAATCAGTTAAATAAGTTTCGTAATTAACTATACATTGGCATATAAATTCGGATCAGTAAGATCAGTAGGGTGTTTGTTTACTGTAACTTCATGTGTCTGGGTAATATATCCTGGAGCACTTACTGAAACTTTGAATTTAGTGCCTTCAGTTGCACCAGGATAAATAAATTCCAGTTTGTATCCTTTGAATGCAGCGTCATATTTTTTGGTATAATTATTGATTTTTACACCATTACTATCTTTTAAGGTTATGCCGGGGTTGATAACATCGTCAGGATATTCATAATTTACTTTGACTCCGATAATGGGGTCAACAAGATCTTGTTCATTATTATTTTGTGTCGTTACTGGACCAGTATCATCATCAAGAGATTCTGTCTGGTCCATGTCCAGTCTGCCTTCACCACCGTTTGATGAATCTTCAGCTGCAACTGTTCCACAAAGAAGCAGTGCAAAAACAAATGTCATTATTAGTAAAATCACTTGTTTTCTAATATTTTCACCTCCTTTTTGTTTATGAGGGATGATAGTTACTTCTAATATTTAATACTTGTTATTACATTTTTATTATTACTAAATCGGCGAAATATAACGAATTTGTAATAATAACGGACTAAAATTAATACTATTTACATGAATTTACGTTGTTTTTTAATAAAATGAATTTTGAGTAATAATAATCAATAAATATGATAAATATGTGTTATTAACCAGATCTAATATGATTAAACTTATAATAAGATTTAATTTATGAATAAAATACAGTTAAGCAATATTTTACTAAAAAAACTTTATTATACTGTGTTTTTAAAAAAATTAAGGTAAATTAATGGGATATTTGATTAAAAATAATTATATCTGGTTGAAAAATGATCCGACGTGTTGTTATTACTTGAAATACAATAAATACTCTATAATTACATTAAAAACTTTTAAAAAGCATATAAAAATAATTAGAATACTTAAACTAATTTACAGTTTTCTGTAAATACAGATGTATTTTAACTTTTTGATCTAATACTTTAAAACCTGAAATTAATTCTTCAAAAGAAATATAATCAAATATCTTTAAGCATTAAGGACATTATTCCAGGCTTCTTTGTTTTTTCATCAGTCTGGCTACCGAATGCCATCATTCCAGAAGATGCTAAATATTCCCTGTTTACTCTGTTGGTTATTTCCTTAAATATAATTTTATATGCATCACAGTAGGGATCTACGCCACTTATTTCTGCTTTACCTGTTTTTTCATTAATTTTTAAAGCATTGTAAGGGCATCCGCCCCTGCAGAACCTCACATAAGAACATTTTTTACAGTTTTTGTCTACATAGTTTTTAAATTCCGCAAGCAGTTTTGCAGGTTCTGATTTTTGAAGCTCTTTTAGGGTAGGGTGATCTTCTACATTTCCCATGACATATTCAGGCATTCCAACAAAGCGATAACACGGATATATACTCCCATCAGGCCCTACAGCAAAAGTATCTCCCATGCAGTCTACAAATGTGCAAACAGTGCCCCTTCGAGTTAGAACACACTTGCAGAGATGGTCAATGTTCATAATTTCAATTTCATCCATGTTCTCCAGATACTTATCTAAAAGATAGATTAAGAGTTCTCCGTATTTTTGAGGATCAAGAGTCCATTTAGTGGGGTTTTCATTTCGAAGTGAGGGTAAAGCCGGATGTAATTTAAGAGTAAAGCCGTTTTCAAGGAAAAAATTAAAGATATCTTCTTTATAATCAATCGAATAAGATGTAAAGGTTGATATGAAGCTTACTTTTAAACCATGCGCTTTTGCAGTCTCATAACCTTTCATGGTTCTTTCATAGTACTTTTCTCCCCTTTGAAAGTCGTTTAGTTCCTGCGGGCCATCTATACTTGAGCCTATGGGAATATTATACTCTGCAAAAAGCTCTGCTAATTCATCAGTCATATTCCAGAGGTTAGTTTGGAGTGCAAAAGCTGGTTTAAGCCCTGTTAAACCCTTGCTTAAAAGAGGTAAAGTTTTCTTATAAAAATTATAGCCTGCTAAAAGAGGCTCGCCGCCGTGAAATGTAAATGTCACTGGATCTTCACGGAAATCTTTAAGCCAGTTAACAATTTCATGAACAGTTTCAATGTCCATTACAGGGGACCCCTCCTCAGAGCTCCAGCAGTAATTACACTTTGAAGGACATCCAAGAGTAGGAATTATCATTACGTGAAAAGCCATTAATACACCTTTTTTGATTTGAGGGCTGTCAAAAATCTTTGATTTTTGCAGAAGCTCCTTTAATCAGAAACAATAAAAATTATGGAGAATTTTAAAAGGTTTAGAATGTAACTATAATGTTACACCCATATCAAGCTGTTCAGTGAGCTCTTTGTATCTGTTGCGGATGGTTACTTCAGTTACACCTGCAATGTCTGCAACGTCTCTTTGAGTTTTTCTCTCACCAAGAAGTACAGATGCAATGTATAATGCTGCTGCTGCAACTCCTGTAGGACCTCTACCTGAAGTGAGGCCTTTTTTCATTGCTTTTTCTATTATTTCGATTGCCTTAGATTGTACTTCACCAGATAAGCTTAATTCACTTGCAAATCTTGGAACATAGTCCACTGGAGAAGTTGGTGGCAATTTAATGTTAAGTTCACGGGTTAAGAACCTGTAAGTTCTTCCAACTTCTTTTTTACTTACACGTGATACTTCTGCAATCTCATCAAGAGTTCTTGGAACGTTACATCTTCTGCATGCAGCGTATAGCGATGCTGCAACGACTCCTTCAATACTCCTTCCTCTGATGAGTTTATTTTCTACAGCACTTCTGTAGACGACTGACGCTGCTTCTCTCACACTTCTTGGTAAACCTAACCTTGATGAATCTCTATCAAGTTCACTTAAAGCAAACGCAAGGTTCCTTTCTGTGGCACCAGAGATCCTTATTTTCCTCTGCCATTTTCTTAAACGGTACCACTGGGCACGGTTTCTTGCAGGGATATCTCTACCATAGATGTCCTTATTCCTCCAGTCGATCATGGTACTTAGACCTTTATCGTGGATTGTATAGGTTATAGGGGCACCTACTCTTGTTCTTTTATCTCTTTGCTCATGGTCAAAGGCTCTCCATTCTGGCCCCATATCAACTAAATTATCATCTATAACCAGACCACATGCACCACAAACAATTTCTCCACGTTCGTGGTCATTAATGAGTTTGTCAGAATCGCATTCTGGACACTTCGTTTCAACCTTTTCGATTTCTGAAGCATCGTATTTCATTTTTTCTTTCGTTTTCTTCGCCCCCATTTTTTTAAAGGTTTTGATGATACAAACACTGCCTCTCCAACTCGTTTGTCAAGACTTTCAGTATTTTTTGCATATACTTTTACTGTGATATAAGGTTTTTTTGTGGGTCCAAAAATATCTTGAACAATTCCAATCTTTTTATTGTTCTCATTGAAAACAGAAAGACCAAAGCCCGGTGTAGTATCAGATCTAACGATGATTTTACCTTTGCTGGAGATATGCGAGATTTTTCCTAATTTTTTCATTTATCATCATACCGATAATTTTATATATTAATATATACTATTGAAAAGAAGTATATAAATGTTTCGATATTTTTAAATATTAAATATTAAGCTCAGGATAAAACTTTTTAAGATGAGGATTAATCATGCACGAATAAAACGTGCTTTATTTTCCTTATATTTTTTTCCATAATACAGCGTGGTTACAGCACCCAATAAAGTAGGCACGATATAGGTTACTAACCTATCCAGTAATGATACAGCAAGAACCACATCTGCAGGAACTCCAACTGGCAGGAAAAGAGCAATCATGGTACCTTCACGAATACCAAGAGCTCCAGGAAGTGTTGGGAGAATAGATACTAAAATAGATATTGTATAAATAATTATCATAGGTATAATGGGGGGATAATAACCAATTGCTCCAAATGTCAGGTAAAAGCGGAAATTATCAATTCCCCACATAGCAAATGAAATCAGTATTCCCATGATGAATGTTCTGTGATCCCTTAAAATTCCCTGAAAACCCATGGTGAAGGTTTCAATATATCCAATTAACTTTTCTTTTATGGAAGTAAAAGACGTTTCTCTGGAAGTCAATTTCTTGATAAATGGATAAATACGTTTTGCAATTGAAATAATAATTCTTGTTGACACTTCTTTACTGTAACCAACGTATATTATTAATCCAAAGAATACCATGGTTGTTATTATCATTATACTAACTATCAAACCAGGTAAAAATCCAATGTTCAATGTAAATATAAGGTAAGCTGCTAATGTGGACACCAGTACAAAAGGGAAGAATTCAAAAACCCTATCTGCAGTAGCAGAGGCAAAGGCAGTTTCAAATGGAACATCCTCAAATTTATTAAGAAGGTATGCACGCAAAGGTTCTCCTCCAGCGGCCCCGGGAGTAATGTTGTTTCCAAAAAGACTTGTAAACATCATTAAAATAAGCTGTTTAAATTCAGGCGCACTATGAAGCACTTCCAAAATCAGTTTCCATCTTAATGTCCATCCAAATATTATTGTAAATCCTAAAAACATGGTAAATACCATTAAATAAAGATTTGTTTGACTTAAAACGTTTACTATATCCTGTAAGCCCACAATAAAAGATACAATGAATATGAGGAATAAACTCATTGCAAAAGAAATTACAATCTTAACTTTGTGTTCTCTGATAAAATCTGTAGTGCTCTGCATGTTAACATCCTCAATAATTAAAAATGATTTTTCATTTTTTCTGATAAAAAAATTTTTATTTTAATTCAAGGATTGATGACAGTGAACTTCCCTTTTCAATCCTGGCAATAATTTGTTTCTCTTTATTTTTAATCTTTATTGCCTCATTTATTACCTTATTTAAAAGCTCTTTGGGTATGACTACTACTCCACATTCATCTCCAATGATAACATCTTGAGGATTGACAGCAACATCACCGCAATTAAGAGAAATACCGATTTTACCTTCTGCCTTTGGGTTTCCAGCATTGGGGACTATATTTTTAGAAAAAACAGGGTATTTCATTTCTTTAATTGCTTTAATATCCCTTACTGCACCGTAAATAATTGTAGCAACTATTCCTTTCTCCTTTGCAGTTTTAGAAGTTAATTCTCCCCAAACTGCCTTATCATCCCTATCAACACGGATGAAAACAATTTCACCTTTTTTTGCACTGTCTATTGCCTTTACACTTGTTCCCCAATCATCAGATGCAGTATCAGCTGTCACTGCTTTTCCAATTACTGTGGCATCAAATAAAGGTTTAATCCCATTTATTACTCCAGAGTTGCCTGTTAAATTGTTCAGCGCATCTGAAATCTGGGAAGATGTGATGTTTAAACGTTTAAGTCTATTAAATTCAGTTTTTGAAAATGTTTTTAAGAAACTTTCAGGTGAAAGTTTCCCTTTATAATTCATAAATTACCAGTCCCTGTGAAATTATATTGGAATTCAATAAAAAGTATTGAATTAATAATTTATTTCATATTTAACCTTGTCTTTTGCAGATGGTCAGTATTTATTGATATTAATCCATAAGTATTTAAAAGTATAGTTTTAAACTTCTAAAATTATTTAAATGCTGTTTTTATAAATCAACTTAAATATTTCACCTTAAATGAATGAGTCATTATCTTGAAGTTGAAGGCTTGATAAAAAGTTCGTAAAAATCTTTAAAAGGCTTCATAAATCTTCATAAACATTCCACAGTCTTTCATACGGCATATTTTCATTCACTGAAACAGGAGCATATGCATGAGTATGACAATTAAAATTAAATCATAATTATTAATTAATTAATATTATTTTTGGGAGTTATTACATTTTATATATGTTCAATTATTTATATAAGATAGAGCATATTATCTTATAGATACTATTTGAAATTTCATAGGGCTTATCATGAGTTTTAGAAGATTATCTCGTATTGTTGAAGAGCTATCATTTCGTGTAGGACAGGGAACACCAATTCTTATCGAAGGGAAGAAAGATGAAAAAGCATTAAGAGAATTAGGTATCAGTGGAAATATAATTAAAGTTTCTGGTTCTGGCCTTAAACTCTTTGAAATTGCTGAGATGGCAGTTGAATCATCTAAAGAAGTCATTATATTGACAGATTTTGATAAAAAAGGCAATATACTTGCTAAAAAATTGTCAAAAGACATACAGAACCTTGGCTCTCATCCTGATCTTAATATTAGAAAAAAAATAATGAAAATTACTGGAAGATATATTAAAGATATAGAAAGTCTTCCAAAACATTTAAAACAACTTGAACTTGAAATAAATCCTTATGGTAACTATCTATAATTATTATCAAAGGATTATCTGTTTAATGGAAAGCCCATTCACCTGTGATGCCAATATCACCAAAAGTATCTACTTAACAAAGGAGGCCCATTTATGGGAAAAGGCGAAGAAATAACTACAACTAAATATCTCATTCATGCTCAAATTAACGCTAATGGTATTGTAGAAAAGCCCGATGTCGTAGGTGCCATTTTTGGACAGACAGAAGGTCTATTAAGCAATGATCTGGATTTAAGAGAATTACAAAAAACTGGAAGAATAGGCAGAATCAAAGTGAATATTAACTCCAGAGGAGGACGTTCAAAAGGCGAAATAATCATTCCATCCAGCCTTGACCGTGTAGAAACTGCCATTCTTGCAGCGTCACTGGAAACTATAAACCGCGTGGGACCCTGCGAGGCATATATACAGGTTTCTAAAGTAGAAGATGTGAGGGCAGTAAAAAGAAGGAAGGTTGTAGACAGAGCAAAGGAGTTATACAAAGTAATGATGGAAGAAGTAACTCCTGAAAGCCTGAAAATGATAGAAGAAGTTAAAGAAGCCATGAGAATTCACGAAATAACTGAATTTGGTGATGAAAGACTTCCTGCAGGCCCAAATGTATCAACATCCGACGCAATACTTGTTGTTGAAGGAAGGGCTGATGTTTTAAACCTGCTTAGATATGGCGTTAAAAACGCCATTGCAGTTGAGGGAGTAAGTGTTCCTAAAACTGTTGCCGAATTAACCAAAAGCAAAACTGTTACTGCGTTTGTAGACGGTGACCGTGGTGGGGAACTTATATTAAAAGAATTATTACAGGTTGGTGAAGTGGATTATGTCACCAGAGCTCCAAGAGGGAAAGAAGTGGAAGATCTAGAAAAAGAAGAAGTTATGGTGGCTTTAAGGGATAAAATCCCTGTTGAACAGATGTACCACGATCTGGGGGTCAAAGTTGAGAAAATTGAAGTAAAGGAAAAAGAAAAGGTTGAAGACAAGGTCAAAGTTATGAAAAATATTCTCAAAGAATTAGAAGGCACTGGAAATGCAGAAATCTTTGACGATGCCTTAAACATCCTTAAAGAAGTTAAAGTAGAAAATCTCTATGATGAACTTAAAAATATTGATAACCACACCTATGCTGTGGTATTTGATGGCGTTATCAGCCAGAGGTTAATCGATATTGCCAAAGAAAAAGGGCTTAAACATATAGTTGCAGTAAAAATGAGTGATGTGGTTAAAAAGCCCAATACTATTAAAGTAATAACAAGATAAAGCGTTTTTCCACCTCTGGTGGATCTTTTATTATTTCAAATTTGTTATTCAAATTCAAACTCATCATAATTACGTTTAGGGGTGTTCAAATGTATGTTAACATGAAAAAGGAGTTTTTAAAAGATATAAAAACTACAAAAGATATTCTAATACCAAAAGACCCTCTAAGTAGAGTAATAGGGCATGATGATGTTATAGAATTCGTTAAAATAGCTGTTAAACAAAGGAGAAATCTGTTACTTGTAGGGCCCCCGGGAATTGGTAAATCATTGATAGCACAGGCAATTTCTTTTCACTTACATAAACCAAATGAAGAAATCACCGTAGTTCATAATCCCGAAAGACCAGAAAGGCCTTTTGTAGAAATAAAAACCCGTAAAGAAATAAAAAGCGAAAAAATGGAGCTTCAAATGGCAGAAGGAGATGTTGTAAATGCATATGAAGTTCCTGAGGCGGTTGCAGAGAGATTAGGATTTAGATGCGTCCACTGCGGCAACTATAACAGCGCTTACCAGAGCATATGTCCAGACTGCAGTGGAGATAAGTTTTCCCATATCAATGCCAGACGAAAACATTTAGGCGACCTTCTAGGTATGTTTGAAATGAACAGCGGCCCTGTAAGTTTTCCACAAGAAAGAGTAACAACAACAAGGGTTAAAGACGGAAAAGAAGAAGTTGTTATATATGAAAGAATCGACAGCGATAAAATTAAAGTACTTAATCAAAACGCCCTCGAAAAACGGCGCCAAATTGTTGATGAAAAGCCTAAAAACATTATTGTTCCATTAAAACGTAAATTATTTATCCAGGCAACTGGTGCAAGTGAAACTGAGCTTTTAGGTGATGTAAGACATGATCCTTATGGAGGACACCCTGATTTAGGAACACAACCATATGAAAGAGTTGTTCCCGGAGCAATACACGAAGCTCACGAAGGAGTTCTTTTCATAGATGAAATAGTGCATATAGCAGGATTACAGCGCTATATTTTAAGTGCTATGCAGGATAAAGTATTTCCCATAATTGGGAGAAACCCTCAAAGTGCTGGAAGTTCTGTTAAAGTTGAAGATGTTCCATGTGACTTTATTTTTGTAGGAGCATGCAACATAAGAGATATACAGTATATACTACCTCCCTTACGTTCAAGGATACAGGGTGAAGGATATGAAATTCTCATGAGGACAACAATGCCAGATAACGATGAAAACGTTGCAAAACTGACCCAATTCGTTGCCCAGGAAATTCAAATGGATGGTAAAATACCTCATGCAACAAGAGGTGCAGTAGAACTTTTAATTGATGAAGCAAGAAAGCGAGCAAAAGTTATTGACGATAAAAAGGATTCACTAACCCTTAGATTAAGAGATCTTGGAGGAGTAATAAGAATGGCCGGAGACGTGGCGGCAATGGAAGGAGCGGAATTTATAATGGAAAAACATATGAATTTTGCTATTAATAACGCCATATCTATTGAAGATCAGATTATTAAAAGATATAACAGTTTTGAAAACGCTTTGCAGAAAGATCTCTCCAGTTCCCAGAATATGAGCAATGGAAAACACGGCCTACCCAATGAAAATGTTGACAGAAGTTATATGTAAAAGATTAAAGTTCACCTAATTACATTAAATATAAACAATACAATATAACTGATACAATGAACCAATACTCTAAGCATATGAAAAGAAATAGAGATGTAATTTCAACAAACTATGGAAACAATGCTACCGAAGGAAACAGTTATATTGTACAGGAATTGCAAATCAGAGATTTGCAAACTCGAAACGAAAAGCTTCGAGAATCTATTTTAGATACTTTTGATTTTCCAGAGATGATTGAAGATTATTTAATCGAACTTGAAATAAGAAATTACTCCAGAAATACCATAAAAACGTACAAATCAATAGTGATTAATTTCTATAATTTTTTACTTCAAGAAAAAAATCTTACTGACGATAGGAGAGTTTTAAGAGCATTTAAAAAGTATATTCAATTTTTAAAGCGTGATAAAGGAGTTTCTCAAAATTACATTTACCTGGTGACAGTTGTTTGTAAAAAATTCTTTGAGTTCGGCAGTATTTACATTTTAAATGAAGTTCAAACACCTAAAAGAACAAAATCACTCCCTAAACATTTAAATGAAAAAGAGGTTGAAAGTCTCATAAATGCCTTTGACAACGAATCAAACTGTAATAGCGAATATAAGAAGTTAGTGAACCTTCGAAACAAGGTTATTTTAGCATTACTTTATTCTTCCGGTCTAAGAGTATCTGAACTTGTTACATTGGAGACAGATAACATAGATTTACACGAGAGAACAATGCGAATACGTGGAAAAGGTGAAAAAGACCGTATTGTGCTTTTTGATGATGAAACAAAGGTTTTAATTGAAGATTACATCGATAAAAAATCCGTTAATGACGAATACCTTTTTGTTAATCGATCTGGAAACCATTTAACACCAAGATATATTCAGATGATGATAAAATTCCATGCAGAAAAAGCAGGGATTAAAAAGAAGGTTACACCACATATTTTACGCCATTCATTTGCCACACATCTTTTAAAAAACGGTGTTGATATTAGAGCTATTCAACAGCTTTTAGGGCATTCAAACCTTTCTACTACTCAAATTTACACCAGCGTGGATATGCGGACGCTGAAAAGTGTGTATGACCGTGCTAAACTAATTTAAATTTTTATTTCAAATTACGAAGATGCATAGAACCAAAATTTTTTTAAATTGAGATGTGTCCAGTTAAACTGAATTAGTGTCAGTAAAAATAAAGTATTTATAATATTTTAATCTAATCACTAAAGGACATGAAGTTGAAACCAAAATTTTTCATGATTATTTTAACTAAATGAAAGTTCATTCTAATATCTTTAATTCAGGAGGATACAAAATGGAAATACCGGAAATACCCGTTGTTGATAATTATTATAAAAAGAGGTTCGCTTTTTTTAAATGGAGCAGGGAACTATCTTTAACAAATAAAGTGATTTTAGCCTTCTTTATGGCATGTATTACTGGAATTTGTGCCCAGATAATTATACCTCTCCCATGGACTCCTGTACCCGTAACAGGACAAACTTTTGCCGTTTTAATGGCGGGAGTTGTTCTTGGAAGATACTGGGGTGGAATGAGTCAGGTGATGTATGTTGCAATAGGTTTAGCAGGTGTTCCATGGTTTGCAGGAATGACTGGAGGTTATAACATAATATTTGGAGCTACAACAGGTTATTTAATAGGTTTCATATTAACTGCGCTTTTTTTAGGTCACTTTACCGATAAATATATTAAAGCACGAAGTTTCACACCAATGTTAGGACTGATGCTCCTTGCAAACTTCGCAATTATATATATTCCAGGTTTAATTGGTTTATGTGCCTTTTTATACTTCGTTAAAGGTGCAGTACCTTCAATATGGGCATTACTTGTAATGGGGCTTCTTCCATTTGTTATTGGGGATTTAATTAAAATTATATGTGCAGCAGGACTAACTAAAGCTATTACACCAAAAGAACCATACACCTACGAAGTGGGCGCTAAACAATAAACTTGTAAGCAAATACAATCAGTATACCTCTGATTTGGTAAAATAAGGAAGACTATCAATGAAAAGATCATACCACATTGCACTAATAATTTTACTGGTAATAATATCTATGATTTGTATCTTTGTTCCGCCGTTAAATAATTTTCCTGCAAGAATTGTTCCTGTGATGCTTTTACTGTTCTTACCTGGTTTTGCCTTATCAACAGTATTTTATTTTGAAAACGTCAAATTAACCAGAAAAATTTTAATAAGCTTTATATTAAGTTTTTTCATAATTTTTATATTATCTTCTATCTTTAATTCCATGAAAATGGCATATGTAAATGCATTTTTAGTTATAGGGTTGATTACAATAATTATTGCCCTGACTGGTTGTATAATAAGACTTGAATCTCCAAAAAAATACAAAAAAAATTTTATTGTATGTGATAAATGTAATGGTTATTACAAACTCCAAAAAGGAGAATCTTTAGGTGATTTTGAGTTTTGTGAGTGCGGCGGCAAATTAAAATATGCTGATAGTATCCTTAAACCTGCTAAAAAGTCCAAACATAAGTTTAAATTTCTAAAAGAGACAGTATCATTAATTGTTATAGTCTCTTTGGCCGTTGTAGTTACAAGCGTTCCTGCATTAAGTAATACTATCTTAAGACCAATTTTTATATTGCCTTTATTATTCTTTTTACCTGGCTATTCACTTACAAAAGCCATATTCATGCAATTTTCTAAATTCAAACTGATTTTATCAAGCATTATCTGGAGTATTTTAATTACATTTTTCTTAAGCTTAATCTTTAGTCTCAATACTCATGGAGCATCCTATTTAGGATGTATAATAATTCTATCCCTTATTACAATTGCTTTAAGTATTATTTCAGTTATTAGAAGGTCCAAATCCAAACAAATACCTGAAAACTATTTAAAGGAAAAAGCTCATTTTAAACCTAAAAGCAGATTATTAAAATTTGTGCCTTCAGACATATTAATGGTATGGTTAACCACCGTTCTATGCGTAATTTTCGTTTTAACTCCAATTTTGAATGATACTATCTTTAGAATTATCCTTGGACTTTTATTGATATTATTTATTCCCGGTTATTCATTAATAGCTGCATTGTTCCCTAAAAAAGATGATCTGGATGGTATTGAAAGAACTGCATTGAGTTTTGGTTTAAGTATAGCAGTAACTCCCTTAATTGGATTAATATTGAACTATACACCGTTTGGAATCCGATTGGCACCAATTTTAATATCACTTTCAGCATTTACTATTATTATAAGTATTATAGCTTATATAAGAAGATTAAAGCTTCCAGAAGATGAAAAATTCACCGTAGAATTTAAAAAATATTATACGGGTATAGTAAATTCATTTAAAGGAGAATCCAGAGGAAATAAAATATTATCAATTGTATTAATCGCTTCAATTATTATAGCAATTTCTACAACGCTATACATCATTGTAACTCCTAAAGAAGGCGAAAAGTTCACTGAATTCTATATTTTAGGGCCAAATGGTAAAGCAAGTGATTATCCAACAAATTTGACAGCTGGAGAAACTGGAAATGTAACCATTGGTGTTGTCAATCATGAATATGCTACAATTAATTACCAGATGATAATAAAATTGAATAATCAAACTATAAAAGAAGAGAATATCACCCTTTCCAGTAATGAAAAATATGAGACACCGTTTACATTTAATGCATCAAGATCTGGTGAAAAACAAAAATTAGAATTCCTGCTCTATAAACTACCCGATGATAATAATTCATATAGATCTCTTCATTTATGGATTGATGTTAATTAGTAATGTTTATTAGTAATATTTAACATCTAAAAGGGCATAAAAATTACTGTAATAACACAAATGACTCCTATAATAATTTTATATAATAAAATTAAATCTTAGAAAAGCAAAAATTAATATCATATAAATTCCTAAATTAAAAATATTAAAATAAATGCAAATAAATGTCTCTGAATAATGTGAAATAAATCACAAAATGAAGATAAATAGCAAAACTTATATATTATTTAATATAAGATGTAAAATGGAGGTGTTAATATGATTTCGACTGTAACTACCACCACAACTACTGTGACAACATCAGATGTTATGGCTTACAGTATAATAGCAGTGATTGCACTCATAGCAGTTTTAGCACTTAAAGAAATTCTAAGCGCAGAAGTAGATAAGAACTCGCGAATGAAATCATTTGTTAAAGGATCCAACATTGCAATAGTACCATTGCTTTTAGTATTTGCTGCTATTGTTGCATACAAAGTAGTGACCGTCATTTAGGTGATAAAAATGGCCAGTAAAAATTTAATAATAATAGCAATTATAGCAGTAATTGTCGTGGTTGCATTAGCAGCGACAGCTCTTTTACAACCTCAGGGACCGCAAACTGCAATTGCAACAGGGGATAAAGCAACAAAGTTGGCATTTCAAAACAACGGTACAACATGGCTGCAGATAAATGCAGTCATGGAGAATGTGACCCTTAAAAATGGTACAAAACAGACTTTCTATAATGAAATCTTTATAAAACCTAATGATACAGCAGCGATTGATCTGGGCAATCTTACAGGTTATAGTGACGAAAGATTACCTGCAGGAACCACCATAAGAATATTGGCATGGCATGGTCTATTTAACCAGGTTGCAGGCGGAACTGGTGATATGAACCTTAACCTGCAAGGATGGTCCAATACAGCCAGGCCAGGTCCTGGTGATGCCATATTGAATGTTTTCTACTCAGGACTACCAGTATCACAGTTATCAGCAGGTATAAATGAAACTAAAATAGTAACAGTTACTGATTTAGGTAAAGTTGATCCTGCGGTAAGCATATTGGATGATCCAAGTCAAAACATACTGTACGCAGAATACTTGCTTACAGTTGATCAAAACGGAAAAGTAACAATCACACTGCTTAAAACACCTGAGCTTTGCATTTTATTTGCTGGAGACACAATATAACTTCTTTTTTTATTTTTTTTGGTGAAATCATGGATAATAAGACTGTGGCCATAATAACACTATCTCTAATTTTCACAGGGTTATTCGGATACCTGCTTCTAACCAGCCATGGGGAAGAGGCAGTCCTTGATAGAATTACTTATAATTATACAGGGCTTTTGTGGATACCTCCTGCTTCTGAATTAAATAGCTCATTAGGGGGCTATTATAAGATATGGGGACAGGGACGTGACTTTAACTTTATTATCAAACTACCTGGTGCTGAAAAAGCTGAAAGTCCTTTAGATTACACGGAAGATGGTCTTAATGGAACTGGAAGAATAAAAACAATTGATATCACCTATGATACAATTTATAATCTTTATTCAGGTAATATTAAAAAGGCAATGTTTGATACAAGATACACAGGAGATTTTGATATGAAATGCGCTGCATGGACTGGCTATGGTAACTTTTCAAGTATGGGTGGAGAAAATATCTCTGGAAACTTTATAATCAACGGCCCCATGACTTACTGGGATGGAACATTCACTCTAAAATACGAAAATCGAATTGTACTTGAAATGAATTATATTTTACATCCTAAAAATAACCCTTCAGATGTTAGAAAAGGCAGTAATATCATCTACATGTAAATTTATATAACAAATACTTTGTATTGGAGGTTTTTATAAAAGCTTATCTTTAATATAGAGTATTATTTTGACTGGTTTTAAAAGTACAGGTTTATTGCTCTTTTTTGAAATAATAAAAAATTATTCATAAGTTCATATAGGGTAATCTTTAAGAGCAGATAACAATAAACATAACCATGAATGCTTAGTATAATAATTCCAACATATAATGAGGAGAAATACCTCCCTAAACTACTTCAAAGTATAAAAGATCAGAATTTCTCTGATTATGAAGTTATTGTAGCAGATGCCGAATCAACAGACAATACGCGAAAAATAGCGAAATCTTATGGATGTAAAGTTGTAAAAGGTGGATCTCCTGCTACTGGTAGAAATAATGGTGCAAAAGCTGCTCGTGGAGAATATTTACTATTTTTAGACGCAGATGTTATACTGACTGAAGGATATCTTGAATCTGCTTTAAATGAATTTATAGAAAATAATCAGGGAATAGGTATAACACAGCTAATGCCTTTAAGTGAAAAAAAGAAGGATAAAATACTGCACGATTTTGCTAATCTTTTCATGAGGGGCGTAGAATCAATAAAGCCTCATGGAGCTGGATGTTACGGCATTTTAACCACAAAAAAGCTTCATGAAGAGGTGGGTGGTTTTGATGAAACATATGATTTTGGAGAAGACAGCAACTACATTGAAAAGATAGGGAAAATAAGTTCATTCAAGGTTTTAAGGAAACCTCGACTTCTTATATCTACCCGAAGGCTTGAAAAGGAAGGACTTGCAACTCTGACAAGGATATATGCAAAAAGCACATTATATGACCTTTTAGGAAAGCGTGTAACTGCAGGAGAGCTTAATTACAATTTTGGCTATGGTGAAAGCAAAAGGAGAATATTGTATTCTGTGTGTGGAGAAGGAATGGGTCATGCAATACGTAGTTCTGTAATTATAAAACATCTTTTAAAAGATAATGAAGTGATTATTTTTGCAAGTGGAAAAGCATATGATTTTCTTTCCAAAAAATTTGACAATGTGTATTATATAGAAGGATTTAATACAGTTTACATTGAAAATACTGCAAAATACATGTCCACGTTTCTTGCAGGGCTTAGAAACCTTCCTAAGAGTCTGAAAAATAATATGAAGATTCTTTATAACATTGCCCGTGTATTCAAGCCTAACATCATAATATCTGATTTTGAAGCCTATTCCAATCTTTTAAGCAAGATAATGGGAATTCCTTTAATCAGTGTGGACAATATTCATGTCATTACACAGTGCAAACTTGAACTTCCTGAAAAATATTATGCAGAAAGGCTTGCAGCACAGGGTGTTATTCATTCATTTATTACACTGCCAAAAAGTTATCTTATAACTACTTTTTTCTATCTGGAGGTTAAAAACGATGAAAAAGTATTTTTATATCCTCCAGTACTTAGAAATGAGATTTTAAATCTCAAACCGTTTAACGGAGATCATGTACTTGTTTACCAGACAAGTGATTCTAATTCAAGACTTATTGATATTCTTAAATCTTTAGATGAAAAATTTATTATATACGGCTTTGATATTGAAAAGGAGGAAAAAAATCTTAAATTCAGAAAATTCAATGAAGATAAGTTCTTTAAAGACTTTGAATCATGCAAAGCGGTGGTTGCTAATGGAGGATTTACTTTAATGAGTGAAGCAATTTATCTTGGAAAGCCAGTTTACACAATTCCTGTTAAAAAGCAGTTTGAACAGACTGTAAATGCAGTATACTTAAAAAAATTGGGTTATGGTGAATTCCATGAGCAAATATCCAAAGAAAGCTTTGAAAAATTCATATTAAACCTTGATTCATATAGAAATGCACTTAATTCATTTGAACATGACCACAATAACAAAATTTTTCATGATCTTGACAAAATAATAGCCAAATATTCTAAAAAATATAAAAATGATCTGTTACAGCATAATCCTGTAGAATCCAGGGATAATGCAAAATAGCTTAATATTTCAGGTCTACTTTTTATAATTTCTTATAATCATCTAAAACTTTTTCAATAAGTGGTTTTATTGCAGGTATATCCTCGATAACCGTTAACCAGACTCTTTCAAGATTAATACCAAAATAGAAATGAATAACTTTATCTCTCATACCTGCCATGTCTTTCCATGGAATTTCAAGATATTTGCATCTCATAGAATACGGTATGTGCTTTGCCGCCTCTCCTATTATTTCAATACACCTTATTACTGCAAAATGGGTTTTTTCATCACTAACAAAGTCATCATAACCCATCCCAGTTGTGAACGTTTCAATGCGTTCCATATTCTCAAGGATATCTTTTAAATAGATTGAAATATCCCTTTTCATATATAACTTACCTCATTAAGAATATTGTCCCTCAGTTCAGGCCTAATATCATTTTCAGGAACAACATCCACTTTAACGCCAGTGATATCCTTTAAAAAATTTTCAAAACTTACTAATTTTAGCAAGCTCACAGGTTCACCAAACTCAACAAGTATATCTACATCACTATCTTCTTTCTGTTCTCCTCTAACGTAAGAACCAAATATTCCAATCTTTTTTACTTTATACCTGCTTTTTATTTTTTTCTTGTTTTTTGCAAGGATTTCCTTTATTTCTTGAAAGGTTTTCATGAAAATCACATCAAGTTCCTGTGATTTATCTTTGTTCTATTAATAAATAATTTTTAGGGTAAATATCATGTAACATATATATGATTTAAAATAATATTGGATTATCTGCTCAAGTTGTCATACAAATAATATATTTTTGAGGATAGACATTAATTAAGATAATAAATGATAAAATCGGTTTTATAATGAATGAAAACAGAAAATTAAAATCAGGAAAAAACACCATCTGCACCAAAGACAGTGAATCTATACAGGGAATGCTTGAATTCTTAACTGAACTTGGTAAAGCCTTAACTTCGGCAGGGATTTCTGTAACAGCCGTACAATCAATTTTAGAAGATATTACAGAAGCATATAATATTAAAGCTGAGATTATTGTGCTTCCCACAGTTTTGCTCATAAAACTTGGCGATGAAGAATCAGCTTCATTGACTGCAGCTAATCAATTACCTGGCTTATTACCTCTGCATCAAGTTTCAAAACTTTATGAGCTAATTTATAAAGCTGAAAAGGCTGAAATATCTCCAGTTGAAGGAAAAAATCGTGTTAAAGAAATACTTTCTGAAAAACATCGTTTTGGTTCTATAGGAATACTCATAGGTTACATACTATTTGCTATAGGCTTGGGAATGCTTCTACAGCCCACAGCAGAACAGTTGATTGTATCTGGAGGATCAGGAGCAATTATTGGATTATTGTTAATTTTTAGTAAAGATCGCCCTCGATTTACATTTATATTGCCTGTGATCGCTGCATTATTGATTTCTACATTTTTATTTTGGGGAATTAAGGAAGGGTTGATATCAGGAACCATAATAACACTGATTCCTGCCCTGGCTTATTTTTTACCGGGCGCTACATTTACAACAGGGACGTTTGAAATTGCATCTGGAAATATAGTTTCTGGCTCAAGCAGAGTCATTTACGGTGTGGCAATTCTATTTTTACTCCTTTTTGGAGTTTTAATAGGAATGCAGTTAACAGGTTTGCCTCAACAGGAATTTATAGCTGCTCCCATAACCAATATATTTCAAGGATGGCCGTCTATTACAGGGGTCCTGATTTTTACTATTGGAATGTATTTTTTCATGTCTATACGTGATAAAGACCTGCCATGGATACTTTTAGTTCTTTACATAGCGTTTTTTGGACAACAGTTTGGAAACTATTTTATTGGAGGATTTTCAGGAGCTTTCTTAGGTTCGCTTTTAATGACCATAAGCGGGACTCTTGTAGGGCGCTCGCCCCTTAGAACTCCCAGTTTTGTATCAATACTGCCTGCATTCTGGGTTCTGGTGCCCGGATCTTTAGGTTTTATTAGCTTAGCTTCGCTAATAGGTCAGAACTATTTTTCAGCCATTAACAATCTTATAGTAGTTGTAATGACTGTTGTTGCTATTTCGTTGGGGTTGTTGGTAGGAGCAGCGATTATTGAGCCTTTGAAACTGGGGAAAATCAAGTCTAAATCGCTGTAGAGCTAAAATTCTTTATAGTTAGAAAATATTCATTAATTCTTCATCACATTGTGTAATTTTTTCGATGATTTCTCTCCAGTTACCTACCTATCGGTAGGTTTATATACTGGGATGATCTAATTATGTTTAATGAGCTACCTATGGGTAGGATGTAAAACCTGTCCAATGGGGGTATGTGAGGTGATCAGATAGTTGAAACTAAAAATAATATGAACGTAACAGGTGAAATAACAACAAAAGAACGAATATTCGAGGCTGCAATTGATTTATTTGCCCAGAATGGATTCGACGCCACATCTATGCGTGAAATAGCAGAAGCAGTGGGCATTAAAAAAGCATCGCTATACAGCCATTATAAAAGCAAGGATGAGATACTGGAGAAGATCGTTGAATACCCTCTGGCAAGGATGATGGTCATTGCGGATGTAGGAGTTGAAACTGAAGAGTTAATTATCACGAGGGGGCTTGAGGGTTTCATGGACTTATCTGGCCAGACATTCACAAGCTGGATGGAAGATCCCTATATGGAAAAGATATTTAGAATCATCCACATTGAGCTATACCATAATCAGCA
Source organism: Methanobacterium sp. (assembly GCA_039666455.1). Classification (NCBI taxonomy): domain Archaea; kingdom Methanobacteriati; phylum Methanobacteriota; class Methanobacteria; order Methanobacteriales; family Methanobacteriaceae; genus Methanobacterium; species Methanobacterium sp. The sequence continues at coordinate 19,725 of JAVSLW010000002.1, forward strand.
AGCAAAAAAATTCTATTTAGACCTATGGGCTGCAGGATACTCGTTTTGGGAGTCAGCCTTCAGCATAATGATAAAGCATAAGCTTATCCGCCCGTTTAACCCCAAAATACTGTCCAGAATATTTATATCATTTTTCAAGGGGGCATTAATGGATTATTTCCTTGTACAGTACGATAATACCAGCTCATTTCAACAGAAGTACAATACTCAAATCAATGAATTTGTTGTATTTATATTTAACTCGATAAAAATGGGGATAGAGGGGGATTTAAATGAATATTAAAAAATAACCTCGAAATACCTGTTATAATTGTTACAGCGACAATTATAGGGGACATTTTTTGCAATAACATTATATAACCTGTAAATAAGCGGTTTTAAGGTTACTCAACGAGTAATAATGTTTTAAAAATGTTAGGAGGATATTGTAATGCCTAAAAATGTATCAGAAGAAAAAATGCAAATTTTAGAAATGGTTGAAGAAGGAAAGATTAATACAACAGAAGCAATGGAATTACTTGATGCTTTGGAAAGAAATAATAAGGAACATACGCCTAAAAAAGAAGCTAAATGGTTGAAAGTTCGAGTTACTACTATGGAAGACAAGCCTAAAGCAAATGTAAAAGTACCATTATCATTGGTTGATGTGGGATTGAAGGTTGCAAAAACATTTGATCCTAAATTAAAGGAATCTAAACTTGATAAAATCGATATTGAAGAGATTATAAAGGCCCTTAAGAATGGGGCAGAAGGAAAAATCGTTGATGTGGAAGATGAAGAAAATCAAACCAAAGTTAAGGTATATGTGGAATAAATGAATGGAGAATAATGAAACAGAGGAATTTAAATGGATATAATAATAATGGTGGGATTAGCTATCGGTTTAATTATTGTATTAATAATTGCCGTGGGGGGCTTTATAGCTCTGGATGTGATGAGCTATACAGCCACAGGCAGTGAAACTCTGAATCCTCCGGGAATACCAGTAGGAAACGCATTGATTGTCTATAATCCGGGTGTTACCGGAGCGGCGAAGAATGCAGCAGATGAAATTGCTATCGATCTGAGATCCAAGGGTTATAAAGTCGAGCTGGCGGGTGTCAGGAGCGTAATCGCTGCTAATACCTCAGATTATGATATTATTATTGTTGGTGGACCCATGTATTTCGGGAAAATAAGCAACTCTATCGACACATACCTGAAAACACTAACTCTGCAGAAAGAAGTAAAGTTAGGAGTATTCGGAACCACTGGCTCAGACCAGTTAGTTGCCGAAGATTTAGAATCACTTAAAAATCAGGTAGCATCGCTTCAAAGCGGTAAAAATGCCACTATAAAATTGATCCGTGACCGCGATGAGAAAAACGCTGCTCAAGACTACGAAGGCTTGGTATTAGCCCTAACGCAATAAAAAGATGATGTAAATATGCCATTCATTGTGGACTCCAAAAATAATAAAAACATGTCACTTGGAGTGATAATTATATGATTAAAGAGGCAATTAAAGCGTTTAAAAGCGGAGAAATAGTTTTAATATTTGACAATGAAAACAGAGAAAGAGAAACTGATATGATTGTTTCAGAGAGCATATAACTCCTGAACACATGAAAATAATGAGAAATGACGCTGGAGGACTTTTCTGTGTCCCTATCTCCTCAAAAATTTCAGATAAACTTGGAATTCCATTCATGATAGATATAATGGAAGCTACAGCCTATAAATACCCTGTTCTCGGTGAATTATCATCAACGGACATTCCTTATGACAATAAATCAGCATTTTCCATAACAGTAAATCACAGAAAAACTTTTACAGGCATAACTGATAATGACAGGGCCTGTACCATAAAAGAACTTGCTCTCCTATGTAAAAATGAAGATTACCATAATTTTGGGAAGTATTTCAGAGCTCCAGGACATGTTACACTACTTCGAGCTGCCGAAGGGCACATACTTAAAAGACAGGGCCATACAGAAATGAGCATTGCTCTTGCAGAGATGGCAGGAACCACGCCTGTAGCTGTCTGCTGTGAAATGATGGACGACAATACCGGGGACTCCATGACCACTGACGACGTTGCAAAATACGCCGAAAAAGAAGGATTGCTATTTTTAAGCGGAGATGACCTCATAAAAGCCTATAATGAGTTTAGAAATAAATATCATTTCAAATTACATAATGGAAGTCTTAAAGATATGGAATTCGTGAGCACAGGAAATTAAAATTAGATAAATAGGATGAAAATGCTATGTTAACTAAAATATGCTATTTTACGGGGACTGGTAACTCTTTAGCAGTGGCCAGAAATATTGCAGATGAACTTGGTGATACAGAGCTTATATCAATTCCTAAAGTTATAAATGAAGATATAAGCTCAGATACACCTAAAATAGGTCTTGTTTTCCCAGTGTACATGTGGGGGATGCCTAATATGGTGGTTGAATTTGTAAGTAAACTAAATGTAACTGAAGATCAGTATGTTTTTTCTGTGGCAACATGCACAGGTCAACCAGGTGAAACATTGATCCAATTACAAAAAATGCTGCAAGCGAAAGGTACAGACCTTCAAGCAGGCTTTGCTGTAAGGGAAGCTTCAAACACCATTCAGGAAGACAATATTTTCATTAAAATAGCCCGGTTAATTGAAAGAAATAGTAAAATATCTAAATCAGGAAAAGAAAGGCTTTCAGAGATTGTAGATGTAATAAGAAATAAAAAGGAACATAAACCAGAAATAAGTTCCATGCTGCTTAATAAATTTGGAAACTTAATATATGGAATGGCTATTAACCGTATAAATACAATGGGTCAATTCTGGGTTAATAAAAACTGTAATTTATGCTTAAACTGTCAACGAATCTGTCCAAGCAATAATATTGAAATAAGGAATGATAAACCCTATTGGAATCAAAAATGTGAATTTTGTCAGGCATGTATCCAGTGGTGCCCTAAGGAAGCGATTCATATTGAAAATGAAGATCCCAAAAGACGCTATCATAATCCTGGAGTGAATTTAGCGGATCTTCTTTTGAGGTGATAATGTGAAAGTACTTGCAATAATGGGAAGCCGTCAAAAAAAATCTACGATTTTTTTTGGGCGTCAAAATCATAGATTTTGACAGTCCTAGAAAGAAAGGTAACACTTACGAACTCACCAGAAGAGTCGAAGAGCGTATGAAACAACTTGGAGATGTGGAATTTGAGTATGTGTTTTTAAAGGATCTTGATCTTAAAACATGTCTTGGTTGTCAGGTTTGCTTTAATAAAGGCGAAGAATTATGCCCTTTAAAAGATGACCGGGCGATGCTTGAAGAAAAAATGCAAAACGCTGATGGAGTCATTTTTACCTCTCCAAATTATGTATTCAATGTTTCAGGCCTTATGAAGAACTTTATAGACCGATTTGGTTATGTATGTCATCGTCCGCGCTTTTTTAAAAGTGCAATGGTCTTAACCACTTCTGGTATTGGAGGATCAAAATTAATGTTATTGCCTTTCTCAATTGCACCCCAAACATGGGGATTCAAGATTGCTCACAGTTTTGGGATTGTAACAAATGGTATCACGGAATATAGTACTCCAATAGAAAAAGCTAACAAAAAAATTAACAATGCATTCAAAAAATCCATGATTTTTTGATGTCCGAAAATCGAAGATTTTCGACGACAGCAAAAAAGTTTTATAATGCATTTACAGAGGGTAAGCCAAAACCAAGCGTTTTAAGCATGGCTATATTCTTATCTACCAAACCATCCATTGAGAAAATTGGCCCAGAATATTTTGATTACCATTACTGGAAAGATCATGGCTGGTTTAAAAAGGATGCCTATTATTACCATGATCCAGAAACTAATTTTGTTAAAAAAGCACTGGCGAAGATATTATCCAAATTTATAGGTTTAATAATGTAATTGGGAGCATAATTGATTAAAATGTATTATTTCATCTAAAATACAAATTCAAAAATGTATCATTTGTTCAATAACTCTTTCAAAGGGTCATTCACACCATAAGGCCTTTTACTGTAATACCTTTTAGCATGCTCCACAATTAAAGCATGATACTCCTGATAAAGAGCCACATCCTTCGGCAGATTTGACTCAAACAACTCCTTCAATTCCATATACTTTATATTTTCATCCACAAGCCCTAAATGCACAAATATTCTCTTTGTATATGTATCAATAACAAATTCAGGCTGTTTATAAGCATAAAGCAGGATTGAATCAGCGGTTTCATTGCCAACACCTTTAACTTGAAGTAATTCTTTTCTTGCTGGAACTCTTCCATCAAGTTCAATAAAAAATCTGGTGATTTCCTTAAGATAGATTGCTTTTTGGTTTAAAAATCCAGCGCAGCGGATCGCTGATTTCAATGATTCATCATCGAGATGCAATAATTTTTCAGGCTCAATTACATTTAATGCATTGAGGTTAAATAATGCTATCTCCGCTTGCAACCAGAGTGTATTCTGCGTTAAAATCGCCCCGAGAATTACTTCATAAATTTCATTTCTCTCTTCTGGCAGTTCATAGTTTTGGGGGTGATAACCTCTTAGAGCACCTGTTTTATTGGGATTGTAACTATTTAAATTAATAAGGGGCCACCATCCCTGAGGACCGTAAAGATCATATAGTTTCCGGTAAATAGACTTTATTTGATTTTGAAATTTATTCATAATTAATAAATACTGGTGAAGCCATATAAAAATTATAGAAAATGGAGATGAAATCATGAGTAATGCTCAAGGAGAACCCCTGAGAATTTATGTCACCATGACCCTTTAAACACACGAATTGATCAACTGTAAAACCTGGTATAACAAATTAACTTAACACACAAATTGGTTTATAGGGTAAGGGGAGTATATGAAAGAAAAATTGATGAAAAAAATTGTTAATCAGTACTTTAAAGCTTATAATGAATTTGATCTGGAAGGAATGATCAAAAACATTCACAGAGACATTGTATTTAAAAATTACGCTGGTGGGGAAGTTACTCTTGAATTAAAAGGAAAATCAGCATTTAAAACACAGATAGAACAAGCTTTTGCTCTTTTTAAAAATAGGGAGATGAAGATAATAGAGCAGGAATTTGGAAATGACATGATAGAAAACAAAATTGACTTTAAAGGAGTTTTAGCTGTTGATATATCAGATAAACTTAAAAAATATGATTTAATCAAACTCCAGAGTAAATCAATTTTTAGATTTAAAAATGGTAAAATCATCTCCATCGAAGATATAAATTAATCAGCAAAATTAAAAATTCCACAGATCTACATGAAAAAGAAGATAAAAATAATTGAAAAAAACCTCAAAACAGAAGGATTTAACTGTGGATTACTATTATAATTTGTAATATTTTTACTTAAAGGATGTGAGCCTATGTCAGGAAATACAATCGGCAAAATATTTAAAATAACAACTTTCGGCTCAAGCCACGGCATTGCACTTGGTGCAGTTGTAGATGGCTGCCCTGCAGGACTGGAATTATCAAAGGAAGATATACAAAAAGAGCTGGATAAACGTCGTCCTGGAACAAGTAAAGTTACAACTTCACGGGGCGAAACAGACGAAGTGATGATATTATCAGGGATCTTTGAAGGTAAAACAGATGGAACTCCTATTGCCGCAGTAGTCTACAACAGAGATATGGATTCATCAGCTTATGAACCCCTTAGAAATAAACCGCGACCAGGACACGCGGATTACGGGTGGATAAGCAAATATGAACATTATGATTACAGAGGAGGAGGCAGAGCAAGCGGAAGAACCACCATTGGGCATGTAATTGGCGGTGCAATTGCAAAAAAGCTCCTTGAAAAATTAAACATTAAAGTTATTGCTCATGTAACAAAAGTCGGCCCTATTGAAGCTCAAAAGGTTGAATTAAGCAAAATAGGAGAAAATATTGAAAAAAATTCTGTAAGATGTGCTGATTTAGAAGCGGCTGCAAAGATGGAAAAATTGATCCTTGATTTAAAACAGAAAGGAGATTCTGTAGGTGGAATTGTTGAAACTATAGTTTTAAATGTGCCTGCAGGTCTTGGTGAGCCTGTTTTTGATAAATTAGATGCAGATATTGCCAAAGTTTTAATGGGGATAGGTTCTGTAAAAGGAGTCGAAATTGGGGCTGGATTTGAATCATCTGGCTTAAAAGGTTCCGGGATGAACGATGAATTTTATATTGAAAATAATGAAATAAAAACAAAAACTAACAATTCTGGGGGAATATTAGGAGGTATATCTGATGGAATGCCCGTTATAGCAAAAATAGCTGTAAAACCAACTCCTTCCATTTCTAAACTTCAAAAAACTGTTGACCTTGGAAAAATGGAAGATACAGAAATAGAAATTAGGGGAAGGCACGATCCTTGCATCTGTCCAAGAATAACATCAGTTGCTGAAGCTTCTGTTGCTGTTGTACTTGTAGATCATCTTATAAGAAGTGGATTTATCCATCCATGTAAATTATAATAAGTTCTAACTTTTATAATGGGATTTATTTTTAATTTCAAGATATTTGACTTTTTACTTAATAGAAATCAAAAATAAAAGGAAATTGTTTATAAAATGTTTAAAGTGTTTAAGATCATGTTATAGGCTTCTTCAGTCTGATTCAGCGCATATGGTGGACAAATGTATCCCAGAACAAAGTAATAATTACCTGTTTCTATAATTGTAACTTTTTGGGCTACATCTGGGCCGCGTGTTCCAAATTGAGATGCTTTAATGTTCCCAATATCAGCAGTTTCAACGGTTGAATTTGTGGTATTCATCACTATTGTATTCGTTCCTGGAAGCTGTAATGTCCCTTGAGATTTCCTTTGCATTTGAATAACAATATATGATGTTGGACTTTGTGTATTTGGAATATTTGCTGTTAAAGTGACTTCAGAATACAATGAGTTATTGGTAAAATCTCCTACTACATGGTTCTGACCCCATGATTTTGGATATTCGAAATACAGTTTACCTGTGTTAAATACGTTATTTCCAAACGAAAGAGCTGCTATAATAGCAATAATCACTACTACTGCAACGATTATTCCTGGCAGAATTAAACGGTTACGTTCCATTTTATCACCAAAGTTAAAAGTATTATTATATATTTTAATAAATGATACTTATACTTATCCTTAAAAATGCAAAAATGGTTATTTCTATCCAATTAAGTTACTTCACTTTTTAGAAAGATTTTTTAGTGGTAGGATTTTAGGGCTTTGTATTTTGGACTCCGTAAACTTCATTAACTTCCAAGTATATAGTACATTTATTACTTATATGGCTTGTTTGTACTAAGTGGGGGGTGATAAATATGGCTGAAGGAAATTATTTATTAGGTATTTTAGCAGTAATACTTGGTATTTTGGTGATCGCATTCCCACTTTTCAGAGTCTTTACTGCCAGTGTACTTGCCGGGTTTGCCATAATCTTTTTGGGAATCTGGGTACTGGTTCAAAGTTTAGGTGTTTGGAGTACCAGCAAAGCAGGTAGTGTAGCATATTTAATACTGGGTCTTATTGCTATAATAGGAGGTATTGGTTTATTTGGAAATATACTTGCATTTAGCTTCTTAGCAAGTTTCTGGCTCTTCTTTGCAGGATTTTTCCTCATAATAGCAGGAATAATGTCCTTATTTGCTAAAGAAGGAACTGTTACTAAAGGATCTGGTGGATTGGGAGTTATTCTCGGTATTTTATACATAATATTGGCTTCATATGCATGGAATCCCTATTATTTAGCAGTATTAATAGGAATATGGCTAATAATCGAGGGTATTGCTCTATTCTTTGTTAGTCCATCTGAATTGGTAAAGCCATCTGTTCAAGAATAAAAAAATTTCTTAAAATGAACAAGCCATTTAATTTAAAATCAAAGAAAGATTTGAGGATATTATGTCTAAAGAAGGCCAATATAAATGGGGAGTAGTTATAATTGCATGTATGGCAATTTTTATTATTGTACTGGACTCATCAGCTATGAATGTAGCAATAACTACGTTAGTTGTGGATTTAAACACGACATTATCGACTATTCAAGCCATAATTGCTTTATACGCCCTGATTATTGCTTCATTTATGTTGTTAGGGAGTAAGCTTCAGGATATTCTTGGTAGAAAAAAGACATTTCTTCTGGGATTAGCAATATACGCTAGTGGAACCACTATAGCGACCTTGAGCATCAATGCTCATATGCTCCTTATAGGTTGGGCTATTCTGGAAGGAATAGGTGCGGCTATGATTTTACCGGCAACTACAACCATAGTTGGGGCTGCTTACGAAGGTAAAGATAGAATCACTGCTTTTGGAATTTGGGGAGGTATAGCAGCAATGGGTGCTGCAATTGGCCCAATAGTAGGGGGAATTTTCACTACATACATTACATGGAGGCTGGTATTTGGATCAGAACTTGTTTTCGTTGCAATTATACTAATTTTCAGGCATTACTTAAGCGAATCAAAACCAACCTTGAAATGGAAAGATTTAGACAAAGTTGGAGTGTTACTTTCAATAGTATCCCTAATTTTGATTGTCCTTGGCATTTTATTATTAACAAGACCTCAATATTGGGAATATGTAGCAGTATTAATAACTTCAGGCTCAATTCTCTTTGTGCTCTTCTTGTTATGGCAGAGGAGAAGAATTAAAAAAGATTTAGAGCCTCTTTCAGATATATCTCTCTTAAAAAATCGTGTATTTGGATTAGGTAATATAAACTCTATTATACAACAAATACCTTTAGCAGGGTTTCTTTTTATAATTCCTGTATTTCTGCAGCAGGTTACTAAACTTAATGCATTTATGACTGGAGTTGCTCTTTTACCTGCATCTATTACCATTCTTTTGTTTTCATTACTGGGTGCCAGGTTATCATCCAGATTAAATTCAAAATATATCTTGATAATGGGATTTATTATTTCAGCAGCTGGAACATTCCTATTAGGCAACTCATTTAACATAAACACTCAAATAGTGGATATTGTACCTGGAACAGTTGTATTTGGGATAGGAATTGGTCTTTTACTTTCACAGCTTACTAATCTCACCATGTCTGCTGCAAGAAGTGATCAGGAAACTGATGCTGCTGGTTTCCTTAATGCATTTAAAAATTTAGGTTATTCTATGGGGACAGCTTTAATAGGAGTTTTACTCTTACTTGGAATATTCATTGGTCTTACTAGCGGAATAGAAGCATCAGGCATAGCTGAAAACATGACCACAGAACAGATACATGACAGTCTTTTTAACTATGTGGAAAAAATGCAGACAGTTAATCCTCAAAATATACCTCCACAAATAGTACCACAAGCCTCACAGATTGTTGATTCCACTATTAGCTCTGCAATGAAGCAGACATTCAATGTTTTAACGTTAATTCTGCTTTTAGGGTTTATTATCAGTATTTTTATATCGAAAAGCAGGAAATCATAATTTATCTTAATTTTTAGGTTTTTTATTCATTATTCAACTGTTCTTTGATTTTACGAGCATAGAGGTTTGATAAAGGCGAAGCAGTGATTCCATGGGCAAAAATGCTGAATAAAACTGTTATTAGAACGGTTAATAAGACTGTATTAAGGCCTGGAAAAGAATGTAGTCGTTCTATTGCTATAAGAACTAAAACAATGGATGCAAGACCTCTGGGACCAAACCATCCAATAAACAGAATAGAATTTTTATTTAACTTAGTTCCAATCAGGGATACGGCAACAGGTATCATTCTAATTACAGTTAAGCTTAAAATAGCATATAAAACAATTTGCCAGGTTACACTACCAATTAAGGAGGCTAAAATAACTCCTAAAAGGAAAAATACAGCTAGATTTAATAATTGCCCCTCTTCTGCGGTGAAATCAGTTAAAATCTCTCCCGCATCTTTAATCACATAACCGGTGGCTAATCCTCCTATAAATGCAGCTATAAATCCACTTCCGCCTATTTCATCAGCTATTATGAATGAAATAAGTGCCATGGCTAAAAATCCAATTCTTTGATATGTTGGAGTTATCCAGTCCCTATTTCTGGCTTTAATTATTAATAAACCTCCAATTATCCCAACACTCAGTCCAATCAGCACTCCTAAACCTATTTGTTCCAATGCTACTTCTATAAAGAGTCCTATTGGTCTAAAAGTTTCTTCAGCAAGACCAATAGCTATGAAAACAAGGAGAAAAGGAACTGATAATCCATCATTTAGCCCACTTTCTATTTCCAGCGTTTTACGTATGCCATCAGGTAATTTTTTATTTTTAACAACTATTTGTCCTAAAGCTGCATCAGTGGGAGCAAGAACAACCCCAATTATGCCCGCTTCCCAAATGGTAAGATCTGTAAATAACAAAGCAGCAATTATAATTCCTAGAATTATGGTTAACGTTAAACCTATGCCCAGTAATCGTGTTGGTAGATTGTTTCCTCTAAGCGATCCTGGTCCAATTCGAGATGCATCGCTAAATAGGACGAGTACTAGTGCTATTTCTGCAATTAGAAGTACTATATCTGATATTGGAGGGTTTCTAATATCAATATAACTCGTTATAAGCCATCCAATCAGTAAACCAGCCGCAATAAAAACCATATGGGCAGTAATAATGCTTCCAGCTAATCTTTTTGAAAATAATGCAAAAATAAATGTTGTAACAAAAAAAATTAATATTTCATTCATTTTGTTCACTTAATCCTTAGTACAATAGGGATGGATTTTCACGATGATTTATATCTTTTTTCTTGATATCAGCTTCTTCAAGCTTACTGTAAGTCTTCATTAAGTCATTTAAGAATATATCTACCATATCCCTTCCAAAATTCTCTTTAATAACCATTCTCACTACTGCAATGTCTTCTGCAGTTATTGTATAAAGATCTCTTTTTAGGGGTAAGCTTCAGTTCTACATCAAAATAGCGTGCAAACTTCTCCCATACTGTATGCACATCTGCTCCCATCACAATGTTGGGTTTATTATAGGATTTTCCTTCAGCCTGGCGGCGCTTTTTCCATGTCCATTTATGAGCTAAAAGTCCAAGCATAATTGCTTCAGAGGATCCGATAGTGCCTGTACCTATGGATTTGCAATCAGATGGGGCATTAAAAAGCCGAGCTAGCATGTTTACAGCTCTATCCTGTATTTTTTCCGTTTGAGGATACTCATCTAGTTATCCACATAGTTTTTATCCATACTTTCCATTATCAGCCTGTCAGCTTCGCCTTCCATCCATGTTGTTACAAAGCTGGCTAGATTTAAAGCAGGATTTCCGTCCAGATTTAATTCATCATGGATTAGTTGATAAGCTGCCCTTGAAGGCATACCTTCTTCTGGCATTTCATATTTAGGAACGCTTTTAGAAAAATATCGACTTCCATAAGTGGTTGTATAAGCTGTATGTTCCTTTTCTTCTTTATTCATCTTACTTAAATCATGTTTTCGAGATAACATGTTGATTCTCCTTTATACTCGGAATAAGTTCTTAATTATGTTATTAATAATTAATATTAAGTAAATGATTGTCATTATATTTTTGCATTTCAGATTTGCGCCTGATTGAGAATATCAAAAATCGATGATTACTTATGATTTAAAAACAATGTATTATTATGATGAAATTTGTTTAAAATAATACGTAATGACACTGAATTTCGTATCTAATCTAAAAAACTCTATCTTGTCTTATAGAATAAAATAAAAGAGATGCATTAAAATGAAAAAAATTGCAGTTGTTTTAATGGCTATTTTAGTTTTAATGGTTCTTGCATCTGGATGTATCAGTAATAGTAGCAATAATTCAAAGTTAAACACTTCTGGAGGTTCAAATATGAAAAGTAATTCAGATATAATAGTTCAAATTAATTCTGATAGTTCATGGAGTGGTATATTAACATATAATAATGGAACTCAAACTATAAAAGGAGAAAGAAGTGCTTCATACAATTTAGGTCAGAATCCAGGCTCTGTAAATCTTATTTTACGAAAAACTGGCAATGCTGGAACTTTAAATGTACAACTAATTAAAGATGGGAACGTTGTTGTTAATCAAAGTACTTCTGGAGGTCAGGGAGTTATATCTATAAATTATTCTTCATGACCTTATTTTGACTTAAGAGGCACTAATAATTAGAAATATGGAAAAAATCTAAACGATTAATAGGCTTAAAATCATGAAAGGGGATAGATGGACGTTAAAAATAGAACTTATCTATTTTCAAAAATTAATTACATGACAGCCTCTAACTTGTGGAATAGTAATTAATAGATTAGTCGACATGTAAATTTGGCTTTATGGGAGGAACAAAGTGTTTGAAATTTTGAGAAATAACCAGAAACTCACTTTACTCGTAATTTCTTTAGGTGCGTTTATGGGATTTTTAGATGTGTCTATAGTTAATGTTTCTCTTCCTACAATGGCCAAATTCTTCGGAGTCAGCACTAGTTCCGTATTTTGGGTTATCTTGATATATATGATAGTCCTTGGAAGTTTTCTCATTGCTTTTGGAAAGTTAGCACAACAAAAGGGCTATAAAAAGGTTTTTCTTACAGGATTTTTTTTATTTATCATAGGTTCAGCCATGAGCGGCCTTGCTCAACATTTTGATACATTAATTATGGCTCGTTTTATTCAAGCAGTTGGTGCTGCTATGTTTTCTGCGATAACCGCGGCTATGGTAGCTATTTACCTTCCAGAAAATGTAAGGGGCAGAAATATGGGAATTATTGCTACAATGGGTTCTCTGGGAATGGCATTGGGGCCAGTCCTGGGTGGTTTTATCACTCAATACATAAATTTCCACTGGATATTCTATATCAATATTCCTATTGGGATTTTTGCCATAATAATGGGAAAAGCTGTTTTTGAAGAAACAGAGATCCAACCGGGTAAAATCGATGTTTTCGGCATAATTTTAATATTTATAGCTCAAACAACCTTGATATTTGCCCTAAACAAAGGACTTGATTTTGGATGGACTTCTTCAATTATATTGGGAAGTATCATTACATCAATAATTTTCTGGGCATTGTTCATTTTCCAGGAGTCTAGAACCTCAGAACCTCTTCTTGACATGAATTTTGTGCGTATACGTCAGATAGCTCTTGCAATTGCAGGCAATTTTTTCTTTAACATGCCCTATTCGGGAGCAGTTGTTCTATTACCGTTCTACTTTGAGTTAGCCAAAGGATTCAGCGTAAGTCAATCTGGTATGGCTCTTGCTATCATGCCTATCGCTATTATGATTGTAGGCCCTCTAGCAGGGATTCTTTCTGATAGAATAGATCCAAATCGAGTATCTTTAATAGGAGCATTGATTGGTATTTTGGCTTGTGTCCTCATAGCTTCATTTAACCCTTTATCAAGTCTTGTATTCATCGCCGTTGCTTTTTTAGTAATGGGAGCATCAGTGGCTACTTTTAATCCGCCTAACACTAAATTTGTCATTGGAGAAAGCCCGATTCAATATAGGGGAATAGCTTCTGGGCTTGTAAACACATCTCGAATGATGGGTAATGGTTTTGGAGTGGCTATTTTGATTACTTCTGCAGTTATGGCCATCTTTGCAGGAGCAATGCCTGGAACCATTGCAGATATAACACCAGACCTTGTATCTGCAGGAATTCGTAATGCTTTTTTAATTGGGGCAGTTATTATGGTAATTGCATTGATTTTAATATCTTTGACTATAAAAAAGCAGGAAATCAAATAAGATCAACCAGGATCGTAATCTAAAATGGAATTTGTAATAATTAGCAAAATATTTGAATGTAGGAAAAAAAATTGGAATAGTTTTAGCTGGATTTTCCTCCATGTTTATCATACTTGCAATTTTCCTTACTGGAATTAGTTTTCGAAAATTAGTAGCTATGGGAAATTTTGTGAGTTACTCTTTCATATCGGGGATTATTGTAGTGATTTTTGAAGCCCTAACTGCATACAGTGTGGCTAATGACCTGTTCTTTGGTGGGTTGATGGAAAAAATCACTATTTTTACCTTCTTAGTGTGGGTTATGGTATTTTCATAAGTTATTTTAAAGAAAACACAACCACATTTTAATTTTTTGAATATTCTGTTTTTAAATTAAAAGAGTATTTAAATTCATTTCAAACCATTATAACGCTTTATTTTCTCTCATAATAAATTTTATTATTTATTAAAAAACTACCTTCTAAATTTCCTTTCGTAATTACTCACCACTGGCTTATTCTTTTCAGATTTTCTGAAAGGCTTTTTAAATTCAAAATCTCCTTCAATAGCCCGATTAATCAAGTTTTCTACTTTATCGGGACCTGGAACATCATAAAGTTTCATTGTGGTAAAATCATGGCCGCTGTATATTTCTATATCTCCACTTGCTATGATACGTTCTATTATCCCCTGCGAAACCCTTATATCCTGAATTTTGTCAAAGTGAATTGAAGACCTTTTTTTACGGAGTATACCTTTTTTAGAGATTATTCTTGTATTTGTAATGATATATGATGTGTACTTCCATGAAAGCAGATCCCCGATGATCCAAAGAAACAGCACAAAGATTAAGACTAACAGAATAATTGTAACAGATTGTACAAGGGGAACCTGAACATAATTAATGATAAAATTTTGCAAAGCTGCCGCCAAAGACATTGTATCTCTAAAGAAATATACTATGAACACTATAACCATGAATTTGATTAAAGCAGACTTCAAATACATTAAAAAGTGCGGTCTTGTTTTAAAAACTACTTCTTCTCCTGAACGAACTTCCCGGGTACTTCTCATTTAAATCACTGTTTTTTTATTCATAACACTAATTTAGAGTTAGTAATCTTAATATATTTAATGTAAGCCAGAAACCTATTTAAGAACCTGGATCTTAAAAGTGATTGAAGGTGTCAAGAAGAAGGAACTGGTATGATCACAGAAAGAATACAGATTAATGAAACCAATATTTTGCTTAAAACAGATTTAATGAATCATAGATTGGATAAATTCATTTTAAAACAACGTATGGAGCTTATAAATTATATACGTAAAAACAGGGAATTTTTACTATCTTTCGAACCTGTAAACATGGATGAAGGGCCTTTTATAGCTAAGATAATGGCTAAAGCCGGTGAAATCGCTGATGTAGGTCCAATGGCAGCTGTTGCAGGGGCCATGTCTGAGCTTTCAATGAAATATTTGGTGAATAAAGGTGCGGAATATGTAATAATAGAAAATGGTGGAGATATTGCACTTAAAACCAATAAAGATGTTGTGATGGGCCTTTATGCCGGAACTTCATCACTTTCAGGACAAATTGGTTTTAAAATAAAGCATGAAAAGACTCCTATGGGAATTTGCACATCTTCAGGTACAGTAGGTCATTCCATAAGTCTTGGAAGGGCAGATTCTGTCACCGTATTTGCTGATGAGGCCAGTGTTGCTGATGCACTTGCAACCAGCATTGCAAATGAAGCTAAAGGTGATTTAGATGAAGATGCTGTTCAAAGCTGTCTTGATAGGGCTGATGATTTTAAGTTCTATTTCAGAGGAGTTATGATAGTTGTAGGGGGGTCAGCAGGAACAATTGGAAAAATCCCAGAGCTTATAAAAACAGATAAAAAGGTTGTTTTGGGAGATTTATTTGATATATATTGATAGCTTTTGTATTATCCTTTATCTGTATTTTGAAATTAAAAATCTCACAAAAATATTAATTAATCCTCCAAAAACTCCAAAAATAATGAGTATTAAAAGAGGACCAACCATTTCCAGTGTAACAAAATAAGACATTTCATTGCTAAATGTTATATTGCTCCTGAAAATCAGGAGAATTAAACCAGCAACTAAACCAACAATAGCTGCATTTAATGTAACATCATTATTTTTTACTGTTAAAGATGATACTAAACCACCAAGTACAAGGAGAAGTAATGCATAATTTTCATTAAATATCAATAATTGAGGTATTAAAACGACTAAAATTCCTGCAATTATTGATGATATTGTAATAATTGTTTCTTTAGCTGAATGTTCTTTAATGAAATTTGAATGATTTTTTTCAAAATGTGAATTAAAATTTTGAACATATTTTAACTTGCCTCCGCATTCACAGGATTCAAAATACACGAAAACTTCGTTTTTCATGTCCCAAAATCGAAGATTTTGAGGATTTTCTGGAGATTCTCCTTCCTTTAGTTTATAGTGACCTCCACACTTTTTGCAGATAAGATAAGACATTAACCCACCAAAATTATTATAATTATATAATAATGTATTATTTAAACTTCAAACCTAATATAGTTTAAAGCTTAAGGGGTTGTAAAGTTAAGCCTCAGTTCGCCCATCATTCATCACCAATCAGAGCTCATAGGGTTCATCATTGGCTTAAAAAACTAAAAAATAAAGGAGTTTAACCGTACATTACGCCGGTTTCTCTTCTAACTTCTTCTTCTTTTTCAAGTCCCACAATCTTATCAATAGCGTCCATGAAGTCGTTCATTGTAACAGTGGATCTCTCTTCCCTTATTGCAAACATACCTGCTTCTGTACATATTGCTTTAAGATCAGCGCCTGAAGCACCTTCTGCAAGCGATGCTACAAGCCTTACATCCACTTCTTCACTCAAAGACATGCTTTTGGTGTGAATATTTAATATTTCCATTCTACCATCTTCGTTTGGTATAGGTACTTCTATGAACCGGTCAAATCTTCCAGGACGTAAAAGTGCAGGATCCAGTATGTCCGGTCTGTTGGTTGCTGCAACTATCCCAACATCGCCTCTGGCTTCAAACCCGTCCATTTCTGCTAGAAGCTGCATCAGTGTCCTTTGGACTTCCCTGTCACCACTGGTGGAACTTTTAAGCCGCTTGGCTGCAATTGCATCAATTTCATCAATAAAGATTATACTTGGGGCTTTTTCTTTTGCAAGTTCGAATACGCCTCTAACAAGTCTTGCACCTTCACCAATGTATTTTTTAACGAACTCTGATGCTACAATTTTTATGAATGTTGCATTGGTTTCGTTAGCAACTGCCTTTGCAAGTAAGGTCTTACCTGTTCCTGGAGGACCATAAAGCAGCACTCCTTTTGGAGGTTCAATTCCAATGTTTGTAAATAATTCAGGTTTTTTAAGCGGCAACTCTACAGTCTCTTTAATTTCAACTACCTGTTCTTCAAGCCCACCTATTTCCGCATAACTTACATCTGGCCTTTCATCAACTTCCATTCCTGTTATAAGTGGGTCTTTCTCTGATGGCAAGACATTTACAATACTGAATGTCTGTTGATTTAAAGCTACCCTTGCACCAGGTTCAAGTGAACTTGTATCTAATAAACGTGAATATCCAATTACAAAATGAGGTCCAGTGCTGCTTTTTACTACAAGTTTTCCATCTTCTAATACTTCTGTAATGGTAGCTACTACAAGTGGTGGAGATCTGAATCTTTCAATCTCTCCTCTAAGGGATTTTACTTCCCTGTCAAGCCTCATTTTTTCATTTTCAACTAAAACTTTGTCCTTTTCAAGTTTTCTTACTTTCCACATTAAGTTTCTTTTTGTTTTAGTATTCTCTTCTTTTAGGAGTTTTATTTCCCTTTTAAGATCTTCGGTCTTTTTCATTATATTTTTGGACATGTTTTCCATGATCCGTACTCACTCCTGAATTTTTCATATCAGCGAACACGAAGTGTTCGGGCATTCAAACATTTCATGCCTTCTGTATTTGGTTAAAAAATATATAAATAGTTCAAGTCATATTTTAGTTTTAATAATATTTAAATATTGAGGTACAGATATAATGAAAAAAAGATTAGTACAACCTGTTTAATTTAAAAAAATAAATTATTTAAAAAAGGGTTAATCAACTAATTATGAAAGAATGTTTTTCAAGTGGATCAATTGTTTTAGTACAGGGATAACATGAGATGCGAGATATGTGGAAAGAAAATAATTGGAAAGCCAACAAAAACAAAAATTGAAAGCTCAATTATGGTTACATGCAATGAATGTGCTAAGTTTGGAAAAATACAAAGAGAACCACCAAAACCAGTAAAACATAGGCCGATTAAGAGCGCCCGGAGATTTAGAGAACCTTCAGAAGAGGTTGTAGAGGATTATAATAAAATAATAAGAGCTGCAAGGGAAAGGAATAACTGGTCTCGTGAGGAACTTGCCGAAAAATTGTATGAAAAGGCTTCTGTGGTAAACAGAATTGAATCTGGAAAAATGATTCCTGACATAAAGCTTGCAAGAAAATTAGAAAGAACATTAAATATAAAACTAATTGAAAAACAGGATGACGTACAAAGAGAAGATATAGGATCTATCGCCTCTAAAGGCGCTACAATTGGAGATATAGCTCGAATTAAGAGAAATTAAATTTAGATTGAATCTGTGTTCAATTCCTAATTTAACATCCTTTTATGGGAATAATAACCTTTAAGTGGAGGTAAAATAGTATAAAGTTGTTTTATTTCCTTAAATTCGCTGTATTCATCACTTACAACTACTATGTGTGCTGGGGGATGTATTTTTTTTATATGCATTATACTTTTTGTTGTATCTTCTAAAACTTTTACAATAACTGCTATTTTACTTTCTGTCCTTAAATTCTGTTTAAGAATTCTCTTTGCAAGCAGGTCTGCTTTTTTAGAATCAAGTATTTTAGGTTTACCTGCTATTTTTAAACTGGCATGCCTTTCAATGTCTGCAAGTGCATTTAAAAGTTTTTCCTGGTTGTCTGCCCGAATTAAAATTAAAGCCATTTTCATCACTTTTAAAATAAAATTTTTAGATTTTATCTATTTTTAAACGATTTTATCAGACTGCTTCTAAATAAAACCAGCAACACTAAAATTAGACCAATTGCAGTTTGTATATTCCCAATTAAGTCAAGAATAGATGAGCTTACTGGTAAGTCCCATGGCGGGGATGATCTACGGTCTGGAAGAGGTTTAAAATATACTCCCACTGCTCTTGATCTTTCTACAGTGTTGATGTCCTTTGGTTCCACGTGATTGACCCCTACCAAAATCCCATTATCTATTGCCCGGTTAATACTATTTGCTATTTCCACGTTGTTGTATCCTTTTTTCCGGACAGTTAAAGCAACAATTTCTCTTGTTGTTGATTTTATGCCAAGTTCATCAGATCCATATACTGAGACCTGTACTGATTGACCACTTACTGTAAGTGCATTACCCAAAGCATCATAAGCATAGATGGTTTTAAGAGGTGTTCCATCATTTGGACAAACCTGATAATTTTCTGCAGCAGGAAAACCAATACTCCAACCATCTGTTGGACATACTTTACTGTAAGGAGAGTTCATAGGATAACCAGTTGTATTCAACTTTTCTGGAGTGAACATGTCTCCGGTAGTCACTCCTGAAACCAGATTTGCCCCCCCACCACCGTATTTTTCACCAGCGTCATTTGATATCTGTTTAAAGGCCTGTCCAAGTATATATGTGGCAGAGTAACCGTCCCTTATCATTTTTCCGATGTTTACTGCAGTTTCCTGACGTACGCTAGTCGCTGTTCCATACATAGGATTACCCTGGGTGTTTCTCAAGTGAATTATAGCTCCTTTCTTTCCGGCAGGTAAAACTGCAGTCCCTCCAGTGTAGGGAGTAACTGTAATTGTTCCATCATTTTCCACCATTACCACATAAGCATCAAATGAACCGCCCACTGCAGCGCCCCTGGTAGCAGTCCCAACCATTATCCTGACTCCTGGAAATGATCCTGCAGCAGATGCAGCTTCTTCTGGTGATGCTCCTGCTTTAAGACGGTTAATGGTTTCCACAACAGAACCCAACCGAGCAATAGAATCACCTTCACCCCCAGAAAGAACGGCAAAATTATTATCCTTTGAAAGTAAAAAGGTAGACTGAAACATGTTTTGAGCAAAAGACATACTCCCTGCTGCAGCTCCGTTAGGGTCTCCTCCAGTAGGATCCGTAATTATAACTATGTTACCTGTTGCTGCTGCAGGTGCAATCAGCATATTAATTGTAAGAATAAATAAAAGTAATTTTATCATATTTTTCATCGTATTTCTACCTCATACTTCTGCTGAAGGATTTACTCCTGTAGGGGCTACCTGTAGATTCGAGAAATCTTCTATAACATTTACTGTAACAATTCCCTTTTCTTTATCCACTTTAACATCCGCAGCCACTATTGGGGTTAATCTTGTGCCGGGAATAGTAGTTAATGTTGCAAACTTTTTAGCGCTTTCTATGGCTTCACTTAGGGGTAATTCTCGTTTTCCGGTTACAAGTGTGTCTCCCCTGATATAACTTCCTGATCTAAAACCTGACTGTGCTATGTTACCTCTAATTGAATCAGTTGGGACTATGTCATTTCCTTTTATAATTACTCCAGATACTGGCACACCCTGATCTGAGCCTGTATTTGTAGCATAAGACATATAACTCATAGTTCTTCCTGAAACGATTAATATAAAGGCCAGCATCAGAATGATTAAAGTATCTCTTCTTATTTTTAGGAACATTTCACTCACCGAAAGTTAATGCACTGTTATTTTGTATTAACATGTTATTTTAAGGATTTTCAACATCTAAAAATCTAAAATTTTATTTAAAAGTCCATTTGCAGGATCCATACCCTGTGCCCCAATTAATAAAATTGTATCATTGCTTTTTGATGATCTAAGTACCTTTTCTAATGCATCATATAGTCTTTCATAAAAGATATATTTTATCCCTTTCTTTTGGAGAGTGTCCATAAAAACTTTTTTCTCATTGTCCTTAACCATGTTCAAATCATCCACAACATCGCTGCTACTTGTTATAATGAGTTTATATGGGATATTTTTAAGCCCTTCTGCAATGGCTTCTGCATTAATTTGATTAATAAATTCACCTCTTGAACCTCTAATAGCTGAAACAACATAAAAATTCTCATTTGCCATTAATGCAGCATTTTTTATTGTGGCCTTTATTCCATCAGGATTATGTGCAAAATCATCTATGATGCACGGATTTTTATTAATTATTGTAAAACGCCTATTTAAAGGAGTGTATGATTTAAGAGCATTTCTAATTATTTCAGGATCAACTTTCAAACTTAATGCCGCGCCTACAGCAGCCATGGTGTTTTGAATAAAATGATTGCTTTTAAAGGGCAGATCCTCTTTTTTTATCAAAACATCTCCTTTATAAGAAATTCCATCATCAAGCAGATCTATGTCTCTATTTTTCCCAAAAAACAGAATCTCATTTGATGTAAGATTTTCCATCTTTTTTACGAGAGGATCATCCGAGTTCAAAACTAAATGACCATTTTCTTTTTTAAGTGCTTTTACAGCCCCAGAAGTTTCATCATAGGTTTCTTCTATGGAGTTTACAAGACCTATATGATCCAAAGCCACGTTAGTTATAACAACCACATCAGGATCAACTGCAGAGGTCATTAGAAAAGCATGATCTTGCATTATGTTATTAAGCCATCCCTGTACTTCAGAAACTTCTATAACCATTGCGTCTATGTCATGTTCAAATTCAGCTATTTGTTTGGAAACCATTGGATCAATGAGGGTATTAAATTCAGATTTTGAGTCAGTATTGGTATAGGTGCTATATCCTGATTCATTCAAAATGCTATAAATCATGTGAGCAGTTGTTGACTTCCCGTTAGTTCCGGTTACCACAACACGCAGTGAATTCCTGGCAAATTTATTAATTGCCCACTTTATGGCAAATGCACTGGCAAGTTCAATTTTTTCGGTAACTATTAATGAGAGTCCTAATTTTTCGGCGGCTTTCAAAATCCCACAAAATCTTCGATTTTGGGGCCTTCGAAAATCTTTGATTTTCGATGCCCCGGAAATTCGTAGAATTTCCGAGGGCCCCAAACACTCCGTGTTTGAGGGCTTTGATTTTGATGCCTCGAACACTTCGTGTTCGGCGGTTTCAACTGCACCATCTTTGGGACTTTGAGTTATTAAGCATGAAACACCTTTTTTAGCGGCAATTTCTACTCCTTTTTCATCTATCCAGTGCCTTATTACTGCATCACCATTTTTTGCATCTTTTAAGATGTTAAAAATACCTTTTATTACTTTATCAGGCCCTTTTAGTTTTCCTTCTATTTTTTCTGCAATTTCTGATGCTTTAAGTTCTTTCATTTTCTCACACAGGATTAAATTATGAAGTAATGGTAGAAATAAAGTGCTATAACACATATTACAATGGTAATTAACCAGTAGAGTGCAACGATTTTCCTTTCAGAAAGCCCTTTGTAATGTAAAGTATGATGCAATGGCTCTACAGGTAACTTAATGATTTTAGCACGGTGCAAAAGGCTAACTACAACAGAAAGTATTGGAACAGAAAGTGCAATTAGTGCAAAATAAATTATATCACCTAAGAATGCTGCTGTGATATATCCTGCACCTAAAGCAAATGATCCTGTATCTCCCATGAATATTGAAGCAGGATACCTGTTCAGTGCAAGGAAACCGAATGACACACCAGCAAGTGCAATAAATGGAATCGAGCCATCAGTGTTTCCAGTAAAAATGGAGAAAATTGCGCATGCAGTGGATGCTATTGCCAGTATACCTGCTGCAAGGCCGTCCATACCATCAATCAGGTTTACAGAATTTATTGCACCAATTATACCAAATATTATCACTGGAATTACAAAGATCCCAAGATCAAATCCAAGCACCGCAGAACTAACTGCACCGGAGCCTATCAAAAACAGGGAAATTAAAAATTGGGCGAATATTTTTTCGCTTTCTTTAACTTCGCTTTTTATAGGTGTTTCCCCTATTATTTCAACGTTCTTTTCTTTTAGATGCTTTTTAAGGTCTTTTTTAGCCTTAGGTGTTGTAACACGTGCTTCTTCACCCGGTTTAAGCATTAATCTGCCCATTTCAATTGTAAGGGAAGAAATATTTCTGACTTTTTTTTGAATTTCTCTGGTTTTAAGGCCTATTAAGTCATCCATAAGGCCTATTATACCAGATGTAATCATCAGCATTACTGTAATGGTTAAATTAGAATTTTCAAAATAAATACATGCAGTAAGAAGAATTCCAAGAAGTATTGCAAGTCCTCCCATAGTTGGAGTTCCTGTTTTATGGCTGTGTTCTGTTACAATTGGTTTATCAGTTATATTGGCATCCTTTAAGATTTTTCTTACAAATAAAGTGAAAAATACTGTTGATATGAATGCAAGAAGAAATATGAAAATATCTATCTGTGAAATACTCAACTTACCACCTGATTTCTAATTTCAATTAATTTCTATATTTTAATCTGTATTTACATGAATTTTAATCTTTGCTTACTTTCAAGTTATTGAAACTTTTTATAATCAATATTTAACTTTTGTGCTGTATTAAATGCTTTTTCCAGAGTTTCAGCACGGATTGTGATCCGCTGGAAATTTTGAGGGCCGTGAATTATCCATGAATTGCTGCCTTTAAACTCTCTGAATTTATAATCATTTTCTTCCCTTTTATAATTCCCTACAGGTATCTCGAGAGCGCAGTATTTTTCAATTTTTTTCTCTGTTTCTTTGTAATTCCATTTACCTGTAGCCATATCAACAAGTTCATGCATAGGACTTACATTTGTGGAGGCTGCAGTTAAATATCTTGTGCCGCTTGGACGGGTGTTTATCTCTATAAAGTAGCTGATATTCTCTTTTTCATCAAATATGACATCAATATCAATAACACCTTCAGCACCTAAAAAATCAGCGATCATACTGGCTTTTTTTCTTAATTCTTCATTATCCAGACCATTTATATTTAAGGGAGCGGTTTTAAGTTTATCCAGGGGATGAGTACCTTCAATAGTTGTTTTTCCTTTATAAACCGGTACAAGAGGAACTGCTTTTCCATTATGTCTTAAAACCTCAATGGATATTTCTGTGCCATCAATAAATTCCTCTGCAAATGCACCTTCAAAATCTGGCATTATACTATTATAATCCTCTTCATTCCAGACAATTTTTACTCCACTTCCACCCTGACCTTCTAATTTTTTAACTACAGCAGGTAATTGTAGCTTTTGCCCATTTTTTGAAATTTTACTGAAAAGAGGGGTATTTATTTGATTTTTAATGAAAAATTCTTTGGTTTTAAGCTTGTCTCTGGCAGTAATAACTGTTTTTAGTGGAGATGCCACTACAGGGATTCCATAATCAGTTTCAAGCTCTTTTTTTAGCCTTGCAACTTCAATAAGAGGTTTATCTATCCCAATTAAAGGTAAAACTGCATCCACATCTTCTTTAATTGCAATTTCTTTAGGTGCTTCCATCCCCCTTGGAACAATGTAGTGAATATCTGGTAACTTCAAATTGGGTGAATCAGGGTTTGATTCTGTTAACACAGATGTAATCCCTTCATTTTTTGTATATAATGATATATCGTCGAAAAGCCTTGCTCCTATAAACAGTATCTTCATTTTTATCACTGAAAACCAGTAAATTAATATGGCAATAATATTTAATTTGGTTTAAATGTATAAAGAAGTTTATTTTTATTCATTCTCTATCTTGATTTTAACATATTTAAAACCAAACGTAAATGTCGTAAATGTATTTATGATAAACTCAGTAAAATTTATTAAAATTGATATTAGTAAGTGGTGATCGAAATGGTAAAAGAAAGACATGAAGCTATAAAGAAGAAATAGCTGAGCTTCTGGGAGTTGTGCTGCTCACTTCAGGAGCACCTGCAGTAGCTTCATGCAGAGATGTAATTAGTGGAATGATAAAAGACATTTGAGTTAATTTATTAACTCAAAAAGAGTATTTACCACGATTCCAATACTTTTTTCCACTTCTTTAGATATTCCCTCACCAAGATCCATTTTTTCAGGCTGAATACCAATTAGAATTATGTCTGCATCAATTGTGCTTTCCATGAATTTTATCAAAAATGAAACAGGCATGGCATGAGTTGAAAGGTTATAATTGACTATTTCCTCTTTTTTAACAACTCTAATATATCCGGGATCATTTTTCATTTCCACTGCATCCACTAAAATGATATGTGTGGGCTTTTCTTTCCTTATCAGGCCTGTATAATTTTCAGGTACGGTCCCTCCGTCAAAAACAACTACTTCGCCATTTTCTTCAAATAATTCAGTTAGTTTCCATGCGGTACTGGGTCCAGCAGCATCATCACCTTTTATTTCATTTCCGATGCCCAGAATAACTACTTTCCCATGATTTTTAAGAAATTTTTTCAGCTGTTGCTTTAATGCTATTTAATCCACCACCCATCCGGTAACTGAGTTTAACATTTATGCGATTTCCTATATATACACTGATTTTTTCTATAGGGACAAGTAACGGAGGATTTAACATTGGTGTAGGTCCGCAAATTATATTTTCTGTAAGAACAGTAAATGTGGTGATTTTAATTCCTGATAAAATCCCGTTTTTTAAGATTTTAAACTCAATATTCGCCTCTAAATTTTCTTCGATTCTATTTTTAAAATTAATTTCACTGTAGATTATGAAATTGCTCATTACTTCATAATAGGGTTTTTGATTTGATTCAGGGTCTTCATAACAGATGTAATCCCTATCCATACTGATAATTTCGGCACCATTTAGAATTCTGCATGGAATAACTTCTCCGTCTTTTTTAAGGAATTTTAAAATAGAATTAATCACTGGAACCTGTTCCTCATCAATTAGGGCAGTATCTAACATCTCACAAATAATCAAATCAGCCTTATCCTGAAAAATAAGTTCCTTTGCATCTTTATTAATTAGATGGATATTATCAAACGGCTTAAAATTAAATTCAGCAATATTAGCAATATTAGGATCAATTTCAACAGAATACACTGTGTTAAAATAAAAAGAAGCTAAAATAGATAAAATTCCACAGCCTGCACCAATATCATAAACAATTCCTCCGGCCTTCAAAATCTCCGATTTTGACTGCCCAAACACTTCGTGTTTGACGGCCTTCAAAATCTCCGATTTTGACTGCCCAAACACTTCGTGTTTGACGGCCTTCAAAATCTCCGATTTTGACTGCCCAAACACTTCGTGTTTGACGGCCTTCAAAATCTCCGATTTTGACTGCCCAAACACTTCGTGTTTGACGGCCTTCAAAATCTCCGATTTTGACTGCCCAAACACTTCGTGTTTGACGGCCTTCAAAATCTCCGATTTTGA
>JAVSLW010000003.1 GCA_039666455.1 Methanobacterium sp.
CAAAGACTACAGCAGATCAGCATTGGTTTGAGTTCAAACGACAACTACAATATAAGTCTGATTGGTATGATAAACATTTTAGAGTTGTTGATGAAAAATACACTTCTAAAACTTGCAGTAACTGTGGATATGTTACAGAAGTTTTGGATTTGAATATTCGCAGATGGATATGCCCCAAATGCAATATAGAACATGATAGGGACATAAACGCTGCACGCAATATTCTAACCGTGGGAACCACGGGGCTTGCCTTTGGTAAAATCAACAATCAGTTGGTGGATTAGGAATCCATTGACCTCTTCAGGTCATGGTAGTTCAAGCATATACAAGGAATCCTATGTACTTTGGGGCAACAATCATGATTTTTGGATGGTTTCTGGTTTTCCCATTCACCTTTCTTTTAATCAGCGCCTTTTTATTCTCAATTTTGTTCTATATTACGGCAAAATCGGAGGAAAAACAACTATCAAGGAAATTTGGAAAAGAATACCTCAAATATAAGCGAGAAGTTCCTCTATTTGTGCCATATCCAAAATTTAGATAGTTAAATTTTCCTATTTGAATTTTATTGATTTTCGATATATAACAATCGTTAAATATTTAAGCTGGTTTTCATAGATATAAAGAGCAGTGATTATTATAAAAAAATTGTTATTCTACTGGAAAGATTTTATTTTTTTTTCACCTCCCGATATAACGATCGTTATATTATGGGGGGATCTTC
Organism: Methanobacterium sp.; assembly: GCA_039666455.1. Taxonomy (NCBI): domain Archaea; kingdom Methanobacteriati; phylum Methanobacteriota; class Methanobacteria; order Methanobacteriales; family Methanobacteriaceae; genus Methanobacterium; species Methanobacterium sp. The sequence goes on from JAVSLW010000003.1 coordinate 725, forward strand.
CAGGTAATAGACAAATACTAGGACATTAATTTAGCATTTAGCTCATAAAACAAGCTTAAATCTATTAATTATAGAAACAATCAATGAATTTAAAAAAAGAGGTGATTTATATGCCATTTAAAGTCGCAGTTGCAAGTAGTGACAGAAAATCTATAGATCAGCATTTTGGCCAGGCTTCCCATTTCTTGATATTTAAGATTAAAGAAAGTCAGGAATTTGAATTCATTGAAGTACGGAAAAACATTCCACCTTACGAAAATCCAAATTTACTGGAAGATCATGATAATGCAATTGAAAGGAGTGTTAATTTGATTTCAGATTGTGATGTGGTACTTGCAAGTCAAATTGGCCCTGGAGCAGTTAAAATTCTTTTATCATGCCAAATACAGCCATATGGTGTTCCCAATTTACTAATTGAAAATGCATTAAAAAAACTGACTTCTTCAAAATTGGTATCTAATACGATACCAAAGCCTGTAATCTATTAAAATTAAGGTAATGCTATGAAAAAGCGAACTCAGAACGCAATATATGGAAAAGGAGGAATTGAAAAATCCACCACTTCTTCCAGTATTAGTGTAGATGGACAGAACAGGGCTACAAGGTAATACAGGTTGGAATGATCTGAAAGTGATTCTACTCAAAAAGTAGCTTATGATGGAATACAGGATATAGAAGTGAATTATAGCAAAAAATTAGAATGGTGGAGAAATTGAATGCGATAAGGGTACTTATAGCTGATAAGATTAATGAAGATGGAATTAATGAGCTTAAAGAAGTTGCTGAAGTAATTGTTCAAACAGACATCACGGGTGACGAGCTTATCAACTCTATTAAAGATTTTGATGCTATAGTCGTTCGAAGCAGGACCAGGATTACTCGAGAAGTTATAGAAAATGCCAGCAAACTCAAAATAATTGCTCGTGCTGGTGTTGGTGTGGACAACGTGGATGTGGAGGCAGCCACTGAAAAAGGAATTATGGTAGTGAATGCTCCAGAATCAGCTTCTGTAACTGTAGCTGAACTTACAATAGGTCTGATATTATCTCTGGCACGGAAGATATCCATTGCCGATAAATCGGTTAAAGAGGGTAGGTGGGAGAAAAATAAGTTCATGGGCATGGAACTTGCAGGAAAAACCCTGGGTATAATTGGAATGGGACGAATTGGAACGCAGGTAGCTATCCGATGCAAAGCCTTTGCCATGAATATACTTGTATATGATCCTTATCTACCTCCAAATACTGCTTCGAAACTGAATGTAAACGTGGTGGATTTAGAAACACTTCTTAAAAATGCTGATGTAATAACCATTCACGTTCCGTTCACTTCCAAGACCAAACACCTCATATCCAAAGACGAATTTAATCTCATGAAAGAAAATGCATTTATTATAAATTGTGCTCGAGGAGGCATTATAAATGAGAATGACTTATACGATGCACTGTCTAAAGGTAAAATAGGAGGTGCAGCTCTGGACGTGTTTGAGAAGGAACCTCCAAAGGATAGTCCACTTTTAGAACTGGATAATTTAGTTGCTACACCACATATTGGCGCTTCTACAGAAGATGCACAACGTGGCGCTGCTTTAATAGTTGCTAAAGAAATTAAAAGGTTTTTCAAGGGAGAAATACCTCAAAACGTTATTAATAAACCAGTTCGTGGCACTGAATTCTTTCAAATTGTAAACTTTACCTCCAATTAATGAAAATTAGAGCAAATATAAAGTTTACCAAGCATTGAATTGGTTTTAGTCTGCTTAAAGATCAATGTATCTTACTGAATTGTTATGTGTTGGAAAAAACCCATCTCAAACTTTATGCTCCAAAATTGAAAATTATAAATAGTTTTTGAGTATATAATTATTATTTATATTTAAAATATTATTAAAATTTCAAAAAAATCTGATTTTTTGAGACTTTGACATAATAAATCCTATTTTGAGGGCTAATAATGGTTTCTAAAGAAGAAGAACGTAAAAAAGCAATAATGCAACAAGAAATTGAAATTATAAGAAGAATGAGTAGGATTAAACATAAAATTGCAGTGATGAGTATCAAAGATTCCTAAATTTAGTTTCAAAGTCATAAGGTGAAAAATCATGAAAGAAAATGAAAAACTTGTGGTTGTTGGAGTTGTTATAGTAGCTCTTATAACATTTTTAGCACTTTTTTCAATGTATTGGAATTATTATCCTATGATGGGTGGACAGAACGGTCAAACAGGTCAAGGCATGATGGAGAATATAGATCGTCATTTTATTGAACAAATGATTCCTCATCATGAGGAAGCCGTGGCCATGGCGGATATTGCATTAATTAAAGCAAAACATCCTGAAATTAAACAGCTTGCAAGAAACATTAAAAGCAGCCAGAGTATTGAAATTACAAAGATGCGTCAATGGTATAAAGCCCGGTATGGCACTGATGTACCTGCTAATTCAAGTATGATGGGAAATATGACAGATTTAGATGATCTTAAAAATGCAAAGCCCTTTGATAAGGAATTTATTGAGGAGATGATCCCTCATCACCAGATGGCAATAATGATGTCGCAGATGGTTTTATATCATTCAAATGATCCAGAAATTCGTGTACTTGCTGAATCCATTATTAAAACTCAAAGAGTGGAAATAGAAGAGATGGGAAAATGGTATAAGGAATGGTATGGCACTGATGTACCCGCTTCGGGTGTGATAGGCTCTAACGGTGGAATGATGCATGGAGGCATGATGAATGCGTAGAGGTTTGATTATCATGAAAATCTTAGAATATACAGTTACATCAGAGTTTCTGGATTGAGCGGATTCACTATAATACGTATATAAAATAAAATGCATTATAATAGATTTTAAGGAAATATAAATAAAATGGAGAAATTTTATCATTTAATCCAAAAATCATCCATTTCTTGAAACTCCAACTAAGCTTTGAAATCTATTAATCCTTCCATTTTTCATGCATTCTGAAAACAACCATCTCCAAGCTTGGAATGTTGGTCTGACATCCTTCAGCCTCAACAACAAAAGATGCCACTGCTGAAGCGAATTTACCACAATAATCCAGGTCATTACCTTTTAAATAGGCTTTTAAAAATCCTGCGCGGTAAGAATCTCCAGCACCGGTGGGGTCTACTGTTTTTCGTACAACAGCACCTATTTTAATTTTTTTATCAGCATATATTACGCTGCCCTCTTTACCGTAGGTTTTAACCACAATTTCCGGGCCAATATCCTTTAATTCCCATATATTTAGCTTTAATACCTTTAGTATCCTGTCAATTTCATGATGATTCCCAAAAAGTATGTTAGAAACGCTTATAACACCTTTAAGTTCCTCTGGAGAATACATGTGGAGGTCCTGTCCAGGGTCAAAGGATATTATCTTTTTGTATTCATTTGCAATTTCACCTGATCTTCTATTAAAATCAGGGTCTCCTGTGGCTAAATGAACTGCATTTGCTTTTTTTATTGCTTTTTGAGGAACTTCTGATTTTTTAAAATATTTAGCTGCGCCCCAGTAAAAATAACTTATCTGATCATTGTTGGAGTCTGTAAAAACCCATGCCATGGGAGATTTTTCATTTTCAATAACAATCATGTCTTCAGTGTTTATTCCCATTTTCTTAAGCTTAGCATGATATTTGGAATCCTTGAATTTGGACCCCACAGCAGATACAAGCGCAGTTTTAAGCCCTAAACTTGCACCTACCATTGCAACATTTGCTGCAGCTCCTCCATCAAAATTCTTTATTTGTTTTATCAGTGTAGATGAGTTAGGGGCAGGAAAATCCTTAACAAGGACTATAGAATCGAAAGCAGTGTGCCCAATAGCCAGCAAATCTGTTTTTTTTATCAAAACATCACCTTTACAAATTAAATTTTTAAAGAGAGATTTAAAATGATACTGTTAATTATTTTAGACTTTAGGATTTTATTTTAAAACTATTAAAATTTTTCGAAGTTACGGGCTGTAAAGTTGATGGGTGCTGGTTGTGATTTGCATTTTTATTTAGCTATTTTTTTTTGAATGTGTTGGCTGAGAATATTTCCAACCAAGTAAGTTTTATAGTCTTTATGAATCGAAAGTATTAAATATTAGTTCCTTTCAATCGATATGTAGTAATAATCGTGTCGGGGTAGGGCTATGAATGATGTAAGAAAAATTTTAGTCATAACAATCTTTTTTGTGATATTTGTAATGTTTATGGGGAAAGTATCTGCTGCTAACTGGACTGTTAATCCTGGAAATAGTATTCAAGCAGCTGTAAAAATAATAACACAATCCAAAATAACAAAATAACAAATAATAGTTGGATGGGAATTGAATTAAGCCATTCAAATGATAACACAATCCAAAACAACAATATAACAGATAATACTTGGTATGGA